>CAZMCS010000062.1:0-5891 GCA_964565085.1 uncultured Muribaculaceae bacterium
TGCTATCAAACATTCTTTTAATAATGCCATCTTCTATTTTATATTGTCTTTTATTTAATAGTTTTCCCTTTATTGTACCAATAGGAGCTTTATATTCTGCATTTCCTATTTCATAATCATAGAATAAACTTGCTATTGGTGCTCTCCAGTCATATATTAGATTATCATTTGCTTTCTGTAAATAAGTAAGTCCAATATATATTTCTTGTTTATCTACCTCATCATCAAATATTACTCTTCCAAAATAAGGACTATTTTGAATCTTGTAGAGTAGTTTATAATGTTTAGCCTTATCAAGCATCATATTTATTTCTAAATCATTATCTGACATAAAGGATTTCATTTCATTGGGATCTAATTCTCTTTTATTATCCCACAAAAACTTTTTAAATTCTTTTTGTTGCTCTTCTTTTTTATATAAATCCTGTGCCATTACAGATATCTGAGATCTAATTTCTTCAGATACTTCTCTAAGATGTTTTTTTTCTAAATTAATTTCAGTTTCACTTAAATTCACTTAATACCTCCTAAAATGATTTTCTGTGTTTAAAATTATTTAGTCACCTTGAGATTTATGTTTGCATAAACGAAATTATATCAAACAAAAAAAAGATTGTAAAGAAAAAAATAGTAAAGTTTACTATTTTTTTAATACAGGATACCAATTATTAAATATATCTACTGCAAATTTTTCTCTATAGAAACTAGTTAGTTTTTCATTTTCTAAAGCAACTAGTATAAAATCTTCAATTAAAACAGTATTTCTATTATTTGAATGTGCACAACTAAAAACTCTTGTTATAAAGTTCATCGCAAAGTTATAATTACTTATTCTACTCTTAATTTCTCTATAACATTGATTAGATATATCAGCAATAAATTCTATAATTTTAACAAGTTTTATATTATCAATATCAACATTCATATTAAATTCCTTTTTTAAATTTTTTATTTTTTGTGTTAAATCAGTAAATATAATACTTTTACTAAAACTTTCTTTTTCTTTCTTTTGATTATATAGTATTTCGTCATAAACTTTTCTACTATTGTCATCTTTAAAATATGGTAATATTTTAATTAAAGATTTCTGCAGTTCTATAATTATTTTTATATTCTGACATTGATTCTTTTTAAGTTTCTCATTAAGTTCTAATAATTTATTAATTATTTTATCAAATATAATTTCTGTTTTTTCAGTATTGTTAATAATTAAATATTCATATACATCAGTAGTTTCAACTTTTTTTAACATAATCCACCTCTAACAAACTTTTCAAGATAATAGTATCATATTTTATAAGTTTAATAAAGAATAAAAATATAGTATAATAGAATTTAGGAGTGAAGAAAATGGTAAAAATAAAAGGAATATATAAACATTTTAAAGGGACTTTTTATATAGTTAAAGATATTGCAAAAGATTCGGAGACATTAGAAGAAACAGTTATTTATAGAGATCTTACCGATACAAATAAATTATGGGTAAGATCACTTTCTGAATTTGAGTCTTTGGTAGATAAAAAGAAATATCCAGATGTTAAGCAAAAAAACAGATTTGAATTAGTTAGGGAAATTTATAATGATTAAAGTGCCAAAACATGTTGCAATAATATTAGATGGAAATGGAAGATGGGCTACAAAAAGAGGACTTCCTAGAATTAAAGGTCATGAAGAGGGTGCAAAAACTTTAAAAAAAGTAGCAGTTCACGCTATGAAAAGAGGAATAAAAGTTCTTAGTGTCTATGCTTTTTCTACTGAGAATTTCAATAGAAGTGAAGAAGAAGTAAATTTTTTAATGAAAATATTTACATCTAAATTTAAAGCAGAAATTCCATTCTTTAACAAACATAATATAAAAGTTTTATTTTCAGGTAGAAAAGAGCAATTAAAGTTAGAAGTACTTCAATCTATGGAAGAATTGAAAAGGGCAACTGATAAAAATACAGGAGTAATATTTAATGTATGCCTTAATTATGGAGGTCAATCTGAAATAGTAGATGCTGCTAAAAAAATAGTAAAAAAGGTAATAAATAAAGATTTAGATGTAAAAGATTTAAATGAAAATACTTTCTATAGATACCTATATAATTATTTGCCTCCAGTTGATTTGCTTATAAGAACAAGTGGTGAAATAAGAGTAAGTAATTTTATGCTTTATCAAATAAGTTATGCAGAGATGTATTTTCCAGAAGTGTGTTTTCCCGATTTTAATGAAAAAGAATTTGACAAGGCATTAGAAGAATATACTAAAAGAGATAGAAGATTTGGGAAAATAAAAAATAATAATTAGAATATTATTATTTTTTTATTGAAATATTAAGATAATTAAACTTGAGAATAGGCTTATAAGCATTAATATTAATAAAGTCCATCCTCCAACAGTCTTAAGTATTTTTTTAGTTCTTTTTTTCATATAGTAATTATATAATAAAATTCATAAAAATTAAATATAAAAATATAATTAAATATGAAAAAAATATTTAATAAAAAAACAACATTATTTTATTTTTTATTATTTAGTCTAGGTATTTTGTTTGGATTAATATTTATTTTTTTAATAAGTGATTTGGACAAGTATGTAGTAAAGAGTGGATTAACAGAATATATAAGTTCAATAACTTCAAATACATTTAATTATAAAGAAGGTTTTATTTTAAGTTTAAAAACAAATATTTTTTATGTAACGATTATATGGCTATGTGGGATAGTATTTATTTTTATACCTATTGTAGTATTTATAATATTTTATAAAGGATTTACAATTGGTTTTATGATAAGTAGTTTTATATTAACTTTTAAAGCAAAAGGATTATCATATTCAATATTATTTATATTTCCTCATGAAATTATAAATATATTAATTATATTAATTTTTAGTATTTACTCAATTAGATTTAGTAAAAAGATTATAAGAGTAATTTATAAAAATGAAGATATAAATTTAAGAAAAATATCTAAAAATTTTTTTATAATTTACATAGTTTTTATATTAGCATCATTAATAAGTAGTCTTATAGAGATATATTTTAATTCGTTTTTAATTAGAATATTAATATGATATAATCTATTTGGTGATTATTATGAAAATAGTAGTTGGAATGAGTGGGGGAGTAGATAGTTCTGTTGCTGCCTTTCTTTTAAAGAAAGAAGGACATGAAGTAACAGGTCTTTTTATGAGAAACTGGGATAGTTCTCTTAATAAAGATGTTGAAGGGTCTATGGAAGAAGTATGTGCTCAGGAACTCGATTATAGAGATGCTAAAAAGGTATGTGATGAACTTCAAATACCTTTATATAGAGTTGACTTTATTAAGGAATACTGGGACTATGTTTTTTCATATTTTTTAAATGAATTAGAGAAGGGTAGAACTCCTAATCCAGATATAATGTGTAATAAGTTTATTAAGTTTGATTTATTTATAAAGGAAGCAAAAAAACTGGGAGCAGAAAAAATCGCAACAGGTCACTATGCAAGAATAGAAGGTAATAAACTTCTTAGAGGGGTAGATAACAATAAGGATCAAACATACTTCTTAAGTCAAGTTAGTATTAATCAACTTAAAGATGTGGTATTCCCTATAGGTAATTTAAATAAAGATGAAGTTAGAAAGATTGCTAAAGAAAATAATTTGATAGTACATGATAAGAAAGATTCTACAGGAATTTGTTTTATTGGTGAAAGAAATTATCAGAAATTTGTTCAAAATTATTTAAAGAAAAATCCTGGAGATATAGTAGATATAGAAACTAAAAAAGTTGTAGGTACCCATAATGGTTTAATGAATTATACAATTGGGCAAAGAAGAAATGTTGGATTAAGTGGAGATGAAAAAAGACATTATGTATGTGGGAAGGACGTAAAAAAGAATATTCTTTATATTGCATATGGAGAAGATAACAAGTACTTAATGAGTGATGAAGCTTTAATAGAGGAAATGAATTATATAAGTGAAACTAAACCAACATTCGCAAGTTGTAAATTTAGATACAGGGGAGAAGATATTCCTGTTACAATAGAGTATTTAAGTGATAATGAAATTAAAGTTAAGTATGAAAAAGCAAAAGCTGTTACTCCTGGACAAGCATGTGTTATTTATTTAGGAAGTGAATGTATTGGTGGGGGAATTATAAAAGAGGTATATAAAGATAATGAAGAATTATGGTATCTATAATTTTTAAATTAAATACTTTTAAATTTTGTAAAATAAAGATATAATAAATACAGAGGTGAAAAAATATGGAAGATAAAAGTAAAGAAATTACTATTCAAGAATTTGCCGAAATGATCGGGTTAGATGGAGAAGCTATTAAAACTATTAGTAGTTACAATACTGGGCAAGTAACAAAAACATATGAAAATTGGTTAATCTTAGCTGAACTTGCTGGATATCTACCTAATTCAAATGATAAGACAGGTGAATTTAGACTCTAAAAACTTATTTACTAGTAATTTACATTTTTTATAACACTTGACAATATTATGTCAAGTGTTATAAAATTATATTGAATAGGAGAGAGTAAGAAAGATGTCGTATTTTAATGAGTTTTTACAAGAATTAGGAATTTCAAAAGTAAAATTAGCTAAATATTTAGGAGTATCAAGACAAATGATATATAATTATTTGGAACTTGATAGTTTAAATAAATGGCCAAAAGAAAAGAAACTTTTATTATTTAAATTATTTGATATAGAAGATGGAGATGGAAGTGAAGAAGCACTTAAAAAAATAACAATTACAGCAAATTATTTAGAAAAAGTTGAAAATAAACTTAATAGTGTACTTAATGAAACTTCAACTTCAGAACAATATTTTGATTTAAAAGAATTATCTAAAGAAGAGAAGTGTCTAGTAAATGATTTAACATTTTTAATAAAGGAAAAATTTACAGAGGAAAAGAACGAAGATACATATTATTCATTCTTGTATCTATATCATGTGCTTCAATCTATGGAAAATATACCAGAGATAAAATATCTATTCGCTTATTTGTCAAAAAAGACTGGTTTTACAGATCCACTTGAATTTAAGTTTGATGAAACTAAACAATTTATATTAGAGAGTATAGTATTTACAGCATTTAACTTATATAATAATGGAGGAGCTACAAAGAGTAAGTTAATAGATTCTCATAATAGATTTGTTCAAGAACTTCAAAATGAAAAAGAAGAACAATTAAGCAGAACGCAACAGTTAAATACAGTTAAAATACAGGCATTAAAAGAACTAGGATATACTGAGATTAATAAAGAAAATGCTTCTGAAGTATTTCAGAAGATAGCAGAAATT
Organism: uncultured Muribaculaceae bacterium; assembly: GCA_964565085.1. Taxonomy (GTDB): domain Bacteria; phylum Bacillota_I; class Bacilli_A; order RF39; family UBA660; genus CAZKSN01. The sequence continues at coordinate 5,289 of CAZMCS010000062.1, forward strand.
CAATCTCGGAAGGTATAAATATGTTTTATTCTGAAAAATATTATTATAGACTTAAATCTCTTACAAAATCAGAACTTAAACATGATTAAAAATGGCCTTAAATATAATTTGAAATATAGAAAATAAGATATTAACTTTTTAATTATAAATATGTTATAATATTATTAGGAGTAGTGATAATATGAAAAAAACGATTTTTTTAGATAATTTAGATGAAATTTCTCAAAAAAATTTAGAATATAAAGAAATAGATAAGAAAAAACTTGATAGAGAAATGCAAAAATTTGAATTAAAATCAAAAAAATATGCAGTTCAGCAAGTTAAAGAAATAAAAAAAATATTTACTTTACGTGCTAAAAGTGGAGCTCCAATGACTGAAATTGTAAAAAGAATACCAATTGGCAATATTATTTCTTTTAAACTACTACAAAAGAACTTTGTGAAAATGAAGGCATAAATTTTACCTATAACAAAGTTATTTCTCCTGATAATTCAAATATAGAATTACATTTTATTCCGAAAAACGCTCGTGAGATAAATCCTAGTAAATCAATATAAAAAATTATTATAAGTATTTACTTCCTATAATATATATTATGTTGA
>CAZMCS010000063.1:0-5786 GCA_964565085.1 uncultured Muribaculaceae bacterium
ATTTGACTTTGGCAAGAGTAAGGCAAAATTATCTGAAGATGGTGCAAAGACAACTTTTAAAGATGTTGCAGGTTTAAAAGAAGAAAAAGAAGAAGTTCAAGAATTAATAGATTTTTTAAAAAACCCAAAGAAATTTAGAAAATTAGGAGCTCGTATTCCAAAGGGTGTATTATTAGTAGGGCCTCCAGGAACAGGTAAAACTCTTTTAGCAAGAGCAGTTGCAGGAGAAGCAAAAGTTCCATTTTATTATATAAGTGGTTCTGACTTTGTTGAATTATTTGTTGGTGTTGGTGCATCTAGAGTTAGAGATATGTTTAAACAAGCTAAACAAACTGCACCTTGCTTAATATTTATTGATGAAATAGATGCTGTTGGTAGACAAAGAGGAACTGGTTTAGGTGGAGGACACGATGAAAGAGAACAGACTTTAAATCAATTACTTACAGAAATGGATGGTTTTGGTGCAAATGAGGGAATAATTATAATTGCAGCAACAAATAGACCAGATGTACTTGATCCGGCATTACTCAGACCTGGTAGATTCGATAGGCAAGTTACAGTAAATCTTCCTGATGTAAGAGAAAGAGAAGAAATATTAAGTGTACACGCTAAAAATAAGATTTTAGAAGGAAATGTAAAGTTAAAGAGAATAGCAGAACGCACTCCTGGTTATTCTGGAGCAGATTTAGAGAATTTATTAAATGAAGCAGCTTTATTAGCAGTTAGAAGAAATAAAAATCATATAACAATGTCAGAAATAGATGAAGCAAGTGACAGAGTATTAATGGGACCCGCTAAGACAAGTAGAAAAGTAACTGATTTTGAGAAAAAAGTAGTTGCATATCACGAAGCTGGTCATGCAGTCGCAGGTATTATATTACCTAAGGGAATTGAAGTTCATAAGATAACTATTATTCCTAGAGGTATGGCAGGAGGATATACTCAATTACTTCCAAAAGAAGAAAAGACAATGGTTTATACGAAGGATGAATTAATAGAACAAATTACAACCTTACTTTCTGGTAGAGTAAGTGAAGAATTATTTTTACATGAAATGAGCACTGGGGCTTCAGATGATTTTAAAAAAGCAACTAAAATTGCAAGAGCAATGGTTACCGAATATGGGATGAGCGATTTAGGTCCTGTTCAATTTGAACATAGAACTGAAGATGTATTCTTAGGTAGAGATTATACTAAATCTAGAAACTTTTCAGATGCTGTCGCTTTGGAGATTGATCAGGAAGTTAGAAAAATAATAGGTGAGTGTTATGACAATACTAAGAATATACTTAAGAAAAATGAAAAACTTGTGAAAATAATTGCAGATACTTTAATTGAAAAAGAAACTTTAACAAAAGAAGAAATTGAAGACATTGTTGAAAAGTATAATAAGGAAAAAAAAGATAAATCAAAAAAGGATGATGAATAATCATTCTTTAATTTTATATAAATCTTTAAAGATAAATCTCTTTAATTTATTTATGTTGTATGTTAAAATAAAATATATGTGAAAGAGGTAGTAATATGGGCAAAGTAATATCACTTGTTAATCAAAAAGGCGGAGTAGGGAAAACTACCACTAGTATTAATTTATCTAGTTCTTTAGGACATTTAGGAAAGCAAGTTTTATTAATTGACTTAGATCCACAAAGTAATTCAAGTACAGGCTTAGGAGTAAATAAATCTACTGTTGAATGCAGTATTTATGAAGTAATCACTGGTGTTTGTGATATAAAAGATGCGATTATAAAAACAAAGTTTAAGAATTTAAGTATTATACCTTCTATGATTAATTTGGCAGGAGTAGATATTGAATTAGTCCAAAAAAGTTTTAAGAATGAAAATTTCAAAATAGGAGACCAGTTAAAAATGCAGATAGAAAGTATTAAAGGAAACTATGATTTTATTATAATTGATTGTCCACCTAGTTTAGGATTACTTACAACAAATGCTTTAGCAGCTTCAGATTCTGTATTAATACCCGTTCAGTGTGAATATTTTGCATTAGAGGGAGTAACACAATTATTAAATACTATTATTTTAACTCAAAACAAAATAAATCCTAAACTTGATATAGAAGGAGTATTATTAACGATGCTTGATGGGAGGACTCTATTAGGTTTAGAAGTAGTAGAGGATGTAAGAAAGTTTTTTAAGGAGAAAGTATTTAACACTATAATTCCTCGACTTATAAAACTTGTTGAAGCTCCTTCTCATGGAAAACCTATAATTGAATATGATGAGCAAAGTAGAGGGGCAGAGGCTTATATAAATTTAGCTAAAGAGGTGATTGAGAGAAATGGAAAATAAAAGACTTGGTAAAGGTTTAGAACAATTATTTAGCAATGAATCTTTAAATATTGATTCATTTGAAAAGAATATTGTTGAAAGTGCTTCTAAAAAAGATATAGTAGAAGTGAATTTAAATGAACTTAGAAGTAATCCATATCAACCTAGAAAAGAATTTAATCAAGATAAACTTCAAGAATTAGCAGATTCTATTGAAATTCATGGAGTTTTACAACCTATAATAATAAAAAAGAGTATAAAAGGTTACGAAATAGTAGCAGGAGAAAGAAGAGCAAAGGCAAGTGAACTTGCTGGTAAAAAAACTATACCTGCTATTATCAAGGAATTTACAGATAATGAAATGATGGAAATTGCATTACTTGAAAATATTCAACGTGAGAATTTAAATGCAATAGAAGAAGCAGAAGCATATAAAAAGTTAATTATTACTTTAGGCTTAACACAAGACGAATTATCAAAAAGGGTAGGTAAAAGCAGAAGTTATATTACAAATATGCTTGGTGTTTTGAGGTTGCCCATGGATATTCAAACTCTTGTTCTTCATGGAGATATAAGTATGGGACATGCAAAAATACTGAGTAAACTTGAAAGCGAAGATCAAATAATTGAATTAGCAAAAGAAATAGTTGAAAAAGGTATGAATGTTAGAGAACTTGAAAATAAACTTAATTCCCCTGACTATAAGAGACAGATTCCTATAAATAAAGTTAAAAGAGAATCAAATAGTAAATATAATTTTATTCAAGATATAATAAGGGAAAAAGTTGGTACAATGGTAAAAATAAATGCAAAGAATATTGTAATTCCATTTGATAGTGAAAAAGATCTTGAAAGAATATTAGAAATTTTAAATATTGATGTGGATGTTGATTAAATGAAGAAAGAGTATAAGTTAGGTGATAAAGTAATTATGAAGAAACCACATCCTTGTAAAACTAATTTGTGGGAAATAACAAGATGTGGGGTTGATATTAAGATTAAATGCATAAACTGTGGTAGGACTATAATGTTAGATAGATTAGAATTTGAAAAGAAAATAAATAAGGTGGTGAATTAAATGTTTAAACCTAAATTTAAATTAAGTCCAATAATGACTTTTGTAATACTAATTATAGTAACAATTGTGTTAAGTGGAATACTTGCATTTTTTAATGTACAGGGAGAATATAGTACAGTTAATTCTGTTACCAATGAACTTACCAATAATGTGGTACAGGTGGAAAGTTTATTTAGTATTTCGGGATTAAAACACATAGTTACTAATGCAGTAAGTGACTTTGTAAGTTTTGCCCCATTGTCAACATTAATAATTGTACTAATAGGTATAGGTATACTTGAAAAGACTGGTTTTATGAAATCGTTTTTTACTATAATTACAAAAAACGCAAAGAAGAATACATTAACATTCTTATTAATATTAATAAGTATATTCTTTTCCTTAGTGGGAAATATTGGTTTTGTAATTATGTTACCTATGGGAGCACTTTTATTTAAATATGGTAGAAGAAATCCTTTAGGAGGAATAATTGCATCTTTTGCAGCTATGTCTTTTGGATTTGGAGTAAATATACTACTTAATGCAACTGATAGTAGTTTATTAACATTAACAATTAATGCTGCGAAATTGTTAGATATAAATTATTCAATAAGTTTGTTTTTCTCAATTCTAATTATGAGTGTTATCACGATTTTAATGGCGATTATATTTACTAGAATAACAGAAAGAATAATAATGCCTAAGTTAGGTAAATATGAATTTGAAGAAGAGGAAGAACTAAAAATTACCAATAAGGAATTGAGAGGTTTAATTGTTGGTATTGGTGCCGGATTACTATATATAATTTTAGTTGTATATATGATTATACCTGGACTTCCTTTCTCTGGTGGAATGCTTGATAAAAGTGGTATACATTATATAGATATGTTATTTGGTGAGAATTCTTTATTTAACAAAGGATTTGTATTTATAGTTACAATGTTATTTGTTATTGTTGGCTATTTTTATGGTATTATTACGAAAACAATAAAAAATAGTAAGGATGTAAGTGAAAGTTTATCGCATTCACTAGATGGTATAGGGAGCGTATTAGTATTAATATTCTTTGCTTCCTTATTTATAAGTATATTTAAAAGTACAAATATAGGTGTTGTCATTACTGCTTCTTTAAGTGGATTACTTAGTAATTTAAATTTTACAGGAATAGGTTTAATAATTATTTTATTATTAATAGTAATGGTAAGCAATTTAGTGTGTACTGGAGATGTTTTAAAATGGAAGATTCTTTCTGGGATTACTGTTCCATTATTTATGAATGCAAGTATTTCTCCAGAATTTGCTCAAATAATATTTACTTTAGGAAGTAGTGTTACTACTGGATTTACCCCGTTATTTGCATATTTTGTGATTTATATAGCATTTTTAGAGAAATATAATAAAGATGAAATGATTACTTTATTTGGAAGCATGAAATACATGGTACCATATAGTATAGCGATCTTTATTATTATATTTGTAATATTAATTGGTTGGTATATAACCGGTATTCCACTTGGAATTCAAAGTTTCCCGGGGGTTACTTATGTCTCTTAAAGCAGGTATAATTGGGATGCCAAACGTAGGTAAAAGTACTTTATTTAACGCAATTACTAAAAAGAATATTTTAGCAGCCAACTATCCTTTTGCAACTATTGATCCTAATGTTGGAATAGTAACAGTAACAGATAAAAGGCTTGAAGTACTTGAGAGTATGTATTCACCAGAAAAAACCATTCCAACTCAATATGAATTTATAGATATTGCGGGCCTCGTAAAGGGTGCTTCACAAGGTGAAGGTCTTGGAAATAAGTTTTTATCACATATAAGAGAAGTTGATGCAGTTGTTCAAGTTGTTAGATGTTTTGATGACAAGGAAATCATTCATGTTGATGGAGTAATAAATCCAGTTAAGGATGCAGAAGTAATAAATTATGAGTTGATTTTAAGTGATCTTGAAGTAGTAGAAAATAGAATAGGTAAAATAGAAAAAAAAGCTCAGACAACAAATGATATATTTGCATTGTTTGAACTTCAGACATTGAAAATAATAAAATCTAAACTTGATGAAGGGATACCTTTAAGATTATTGGATTTTACAGAAGAAGAATATGAAGTTTTAAAGCCATTTAATTTTATAACTTTAAAGCCAATGATATATTTGGCAAATGTTAATGAAGAAAGTATTAATGAAGATAATAAATATGTGAGTGAATTAAAAGAATATGCTTTAAATGAAAATACATATCTGATTATGATGTGTGCTAAAATAGAAAGTGAATTATCTGAGTTAAATGAGGATGATAAAAATAATTTTCTAAAAGATTTAGGTATTCCTTCAAGTGGATTGGATCAATTAATAAATATTACATATACTTTATTAGGATTGAAAACATTTTTTACTGTTGGAAGTGATGAAGTTAAAGCTTGGACTTTTGTAAAC
>CAZMCS010000064.1:0-5725 GCA_964565085.1 uncultured Muribaculaceae bacterium
CCCATACTAAACGCCATACCCTCGTCCACTGTGGACCTTACTCTGGGAATTAACACTGCAGTCATTTTGCCGCGTCGTGCTGCCGACCGGTGCCCGGCTTGGCCTTTATGCTACCAGGTACAATGGATATCACCTTTCTAATGAATGTAGAACCTGTCTCTTTCCATCCGGGTCAAAGTCCTGCCTCCCAGCAGCTTTCGCGCGAACCCGATCTTGTCATCCGGCGCTTCGGGTATCCCGATCTCAGCCCCCCGATAGACAAGCAGGAAGGTACATATAGCCTGATCCTCATCGCTTTTTTCAAACAGCAGGGCCTCCCCGCCGCAATGCCTGACCAAAGGGTCGTACGCACCGGAAAAGGTGACGCTCGTATCGCTGTTGGCCGGGAAGCGGTACAGGACCGAGCCAGACCGGACATCATAGATACGCACGCTGTTGCCGCAGCGCGCCGCGACAAGGCGTCCGTCGGCGGACAGCTTCGGCTTTGAGATAAAGCCGCCGTCATAGGCAAGCTCACAGACCATGTTTCCAGACAGCAGATCATATACCGCCGCGCGCTGATCGTTGGAAAAGGCAAGCAGCGGGGAGACGCCGTCGTCCAGCACATCCAGATCCGCACTGTCCCTTGACCTTGGCACAAAGAGTTCATCGTCAAAAAGAGAAACAGGCTTCCCGCTCACGGCATCCGCCAGCCACGCTCTGCCATAGCTTTCCCCGATATAGATCCATTTTCCGCTGGCCGTCGTCCGGATGCTGCTGGCTCCCTTGATCTCCTGGCCAAGATCGAGCGGCCCTTTACAGGCGCCTGTATACAGATCCCACCGGTATATGCCTTTGCCGTAATGAGCAAACAGGATCCCTTCAGCGGTCAGTGCGGCTTCAAATACCCCCGCGGGACTTCCGTCTGGGAAGGTCAGGGGCCTGTCGGGGACGGTGTCATCCAGTGAATGGATGAGGGAATGCGGCGCGCCGGGACCATTCAAAGAGCTGCCGGAGTAAACCGCGGCCTTTGCGTCCGGATGAAAGAATTCCTTTTTGTAGGAAGCCCCATCCACATAAACAAAGTCGGGCAGACTTTGCACTGACAGGTCCCGCTGCATCGTTTCCAGCGCGTCCAGAGCGTCCGAAAACGCTTCCGGTTGACCGCTGTACGGGGTCCACGCTGTCACGGAAACATATCCCTTGGCGCAGTATGCTTTCAGCGCCTCATACAGGGCTGCCTGCGCCCCTTCACCCGCGGGACGCTCCTCGCCCTCCGCGGGCAGCGATTCCAGCGCGAGCAGCAGGGCCATCTGCGTGTCGCCCCGGCTCAGCTGCTCCCGCGACTGGACAGCCAAAGTCTGGGCGCGGGCATCAAGGCTTAGATCCCGATCCTCCAGCGCCTTGCGCTCGCTGATGAGGATCTGTTCGTAGTTCGCATCAAGTTCGGCATTCTGTTGTTTGATCACCGCTGCCCGGTCAAACGCGAAATACATGAAGCCGACCGCGAACAGCAGCAGCGCGATTGACGATCCAAGCGCGGTCCGCAGCGCGCGCTCCTTTTGCCGCTGCCTCAGGTCATCATAGCCGACGCCGTAGACTGGGGCAAGCAGCCGGAGAGACTCGGCGCGGAGCTTTTTTCTGACGGCCTGTCTGCTTTTGCCGCGCAGATCGGCAGCCAAGGGTTCGCGCTCGACTTCCTGTCCGCTTTCGTCCTTCTCAAAGCGCAGAAGCCGCGGAAAGCTCTCGGCAGGCTCTCCCTGCGAGAGAGCCAGCAGGACTCTACCGCGCAGCCCGGCATGCAGGAAGCTTTCCACGGCGTCAAGGACCGTTTTGTCCTGGGGGGTCTCGGGCGTACAGACAACTAGCAGCCAATCCCCAGGCTTCTGATTGTCCCAGGGAACGCAGGTTGCTTTGATCCTGTCCCGCAGCTTTCTGGGCGGGCGGTAGGCGCAAAGCCTGCGGGCGAGATCATGAACGACACTGCTGTCCGCTGCAGCTGTCGGAGCTGCGATGGAAATGACTGTCGATGGCTTGCTCATTTCTTTCCTTTCCTCCATAAGCTCGTAATGCCGTTCAGTCCCCCAAACCCGTCATCCGCTTCGCGCTGTCGATGACCTCGCTCAGTGGCCGCCATAGGATGATTCTCGGCAGCGCTCTGTTCGCGTATCGAAACGCGCTTTTCCCGTCGGGCGATATGGTCAGGCTCGAGCCCGAGCCCCCGTCCATCAGCCTGTCTCCGGAATCGATATCAATGATGTATCGATCCGAAACAACGCAGACGCGTTCATGTTCTCCGATGCGGTCGATCCGCGCCGCGCCGCATTCGCGCCAAGACGCGGTCCCCGCGGAAAACACCTCCTCGATCCCGCCGGGCGTCCATAATATGCGCGCGGCGGAAAACCCGCTGCCCGGGACCAATCGTTCGATGAGGAGCTTTTCGCCTGAGCGATACCAGCCGGTGACCGCTTCGTTTGCCTGCAGCAGCCGGGTATCGACCGGTGCGCCCGTCGTCATGTCGTATACCCTGGCTTCATTGATCCCTTCATCCCTGGCAAAAGCCATCCAGTACCGCCCGTCGGGAGAGAAGGCAGTATCATAAGTCTGTCTGGGCAGGATAAACTGACGCGAGCCTGTGTGGGCTCCCGTATAAAGATCGCGGCTGTCGACGCGCCAGATCTTTTCCGATGTTTTACCGTCTGTCCCCTCAAAGGAGATGAGGAGCTCCGAGCCTGCTTCATGTACGGCCATGTCCTTGAGCCTGAGATTTCCCGGGGCTCTGGGCACGCTGTAGAAGAACTCACTCCATCTGACCTCTCCGGAATCGGCGTCCAGCACACATACGGCTTCATCATCCAGCCAGGACATCGTTCTGAATAAGATCAGGCTGCCATCCATCAGGAACTGCGGCGTCCCCAGGGTCTTCGCGCCCTTTTCATCGGCCAGGCTCACGCGCATCAGTTCCCGGCCGGAGACGCTGTCGGCCTTCAGCCAGATCTTTCCCGCGTTCCCCGACATCGGATACCACAGGGCTGAGCCGTCGGCGATGAAGGCCGGAACTTCATATTGAATGGTCCCGCCCGATTCGACTGGCCTGTAATCAAACCAGAGCAAAGTGCCTGCCCGCGCGTCGTAAACCGACAATCTGCCATACCTGGCTACCAGGGCGAGTCTGCTCCCATCCGGGCTGAACAGGACATGATCGATCGATTCCTTTGTTGTGCCTGCGTCCAACAGGATAGACCGCTTCACCTGATCAGCGTCCTTGTCCTCTTCCACGAATTCATAGATGCGGGCGCTGCTTTCCCCGATCAGCGCGATCGTTTCCGTTCTGAGCGAAATGCCGGTTTCTTCATTTCCCATATAGCGGGCATCTGAAAGGGGGCCCTTCGCGCCGAGCGTGTACAAAACCCGTCCCGAGGAAAGATCAAAGATCCTGGCCCTGTTATCCGAGCAGGCGCAAAGCAGGCTGTAAACGTCCGACCCCATCCCCGGCCTCGCGGAGAGGATCGATCCTTCGGATGGATAGGAAACCACCACGCTGCCGTCGGCAGCGTTCAGGAGTAAACACGAGCCGCTTTTATCGATGGCGATGATCTGCATGTCGCCGGGAGCGAAAACGGCCTGTGCGTAACCAGCATCGCAGCTCAGCCGCGAAAGCCGTTGTCCCGACGGCACTGCATAAACATGTATGAGCCCCGCCCTATCGACGGCCAGCAGCGATCCGCCATTTCCCGCGGCGGAAGCTCGGACGATGCCCGCCGGAATATCAAGCTCATACAAGGCTTCCTCGACATCGCGGTCCCACACGCCAGCTTTTGGCGGCTGTCCCTTTCTTCCATGATCCTGCCACGCGCAGATGTACTCGCCCGCGTACATAACCTCATCGGCGCAGAAGGGTTCGCCCGACAGCTTTGCCTGTACGCGTGTACCCCTCAAGCCCATCGGCAGGTGTTCCGAGCCGTAGAGGACATAGCCAGCGTACGGCCCCGGATAGCAGGTCTTCGTATAGGTCCCCGTGCCCTTTTCCGTCTCCTTCGCCAGAATGCTGACCTGCCCGTCCGGGCCATAGCTTTCAAGCCTGTCATCAAAGGCGGCCGATATCTCGATATACGGGCCGCTGATGTCGCTTCTGATCCGACCGAACTGCGCGCTGAGGGGAACCCCATTCAATATGGTCGGATCGGGCGAAACAAGCCTTTCCCCGTTAAGGATGTCCCAGTATCCGAAGTTGTTGTACAGCTCCCTGGAATAGATCAGGATCGTGAGCGCGTGCGCTGTGCTGACAGCGTCCGGTTTCACGCCAAAGTCGATGTGCCGGGCCAGCTCATAATGACCCGAAATGAGCGTATCGCTCATTTCGGCTGATCTCAGCGCGCCTTCGGCCGCCTTCGTGACAGGGAGATCGGGTGCCGACAGGTTATCAGGCAGCGCCTCCAGCGCCAGCCGCAGAGCTTCCGCCGCGTCCCCGCGCTCAAAGCTGTCCGATGACAGCGCGGCCAGATATTCTGCCTGCCCGATCTGGGCAGCCAGGTCCTGCTCCTCCGCCTTCATTCTTGCCAGCTCCACCTGTTCGCTCGCCCGGATGATCAGCGCGTTGTTCCGGGCAATACGCGTGCCGGTCAACACGCCATAGGCGCCGACGAGCCCGATGATCAGCGCCGCCGCGAGGACCGCGGCGCCGCGCCGGATGAGTCCGCTTTCTCTGAGTCTTCGGTTCAACTCCTTCTCATCCATGTTCAGGATCGGCGCGAGGATCCTGGTCCGATAGTGGCGGATCATCCTGCGGGTCTGTACACTCCCGCCGACAGAAAGCATTCTGGCTAGCAGTTTCGTTATCTCCCGGTTCATCACCTTCTGATCGATGCCTTCGCGCAGATCCGCGGCAGGCGCTATTCCCCGCAGCTGCGGCGGGATGGCGGAGCCCTCATCGCCCGAGATCAGCACAGGCAGGATGCTGTCCCGCCCCCGCATGTCGATAAAGTCGCTGATCTCCTTGAGGCACCAGCGCGAGCGCGGAAGATCTGGCGAGCAGATCACGATCAGAAAGCGGCTCAATGATAAGGCTGCCTTGATGTTGTCGGCCAGATCGGGCGTAAAGGGCAGCTCTTCCTGATCACGGAATACCTTGCCCATTTTCGATTTGCCGGTGAGCCTTTTCACTGCCCGCGGGATCCTGAAATTTTCAATCATGGCATGAACGCGCCGCGCGACAGCCGCGTCGAGTACGACATGCCGGTAACTGATAAAGGCCTCATAGCCTTGGTTTGATGATTGTTCCGCCATGTCATCAGATCCTTTCTCCCTTCCAAACTGAGGGAAACGTCAGCCGCCAGCAGTGGGGTCATATGGCCCGGCTCTCCCGATACCGGTCAGGCGGCAGAGACCGCGCTCATTCGGGGCAGAAGTCAGTGTTTCCCGTCAGGAGGATACGATATATCCGATCACATGTTGGAACCCGCGCGCATGTCGGTGTTTGGCTATATTTTAACATGAGATGCCGGAGTACTCAAGCATCTGGCGTACCTTACATACATTGAGCGCGAAGCTGGGTTAGGGTTGGCAGGAAATTTCCGCGAGGATTGATGAGGAGTGGCCGCCATGCCAGCCTGTCTGCAGGTCAGCCCTCCCCGCTGGGGCTGACCTTTACGCTGACCCTGCATGGCGGCAGAGGCCCCCTGTCAATCCGGAAAGCGGATAATTTCCGGGTTGAGCGCTGCTTAGCTTTCTGTCCGATATTCTAGCA
>CAZMCS010000065.1:0-5705 GCA_964565085.1 uncultured Muribaculaceae bacterium
AGGTCATAGAAGTCCCATCTGCCTACACTTCTATTGTAGGTAAATTGAAGTATCAGGATATGTATAGTCTTTCCGTACATAATGCAGCAGCTTTAGTTATAGCGAGATTAGGGTTTTTATCAAATGCAGATAAAGTAGTGGTGGACGTTTTGGAGTCCAAGGACAAGGTGAACCTTGAAGGAAGAACCAAGTCCGTTACTTTGAAAAAGAAATCATTTCTTTGGCTTAAATCCAAGTTTAGGATTTGCCAGAAACCGCCTCTCCTCACAGGAGCATGCCTGGCACTCTGCTGAAGGCAGGGCACAAGGCATTAGGGTACTGCACCGAAAGGGGGTACCGGGTAATCGATCCTCAGAACTGGTCGGGATCGTTTGAGTTGAATAAACTTAATAGGGTTCAGAAAGGAGCCCTTGGGGACTTATAAGATTTTATAAGTTTCCTAAACCAGGATTCTGAAGATGAGAAGTGATGAGGAAGTAAAAAAAGCTATTGAGCAGTGTGAATCTGCACAATTAAATGACGATCCAAATTTATGCCCTATGTATGATAAGGATGAATCACTGTACTGTGTAGATTGCACTTGCCGTGATGCATTTAATTGGTTTCTGGAGAACAAATGAGAGATGAGCCATTATTTATAAAGTTCATAAATGGACAGATCAATTATTTTCAAATAATTGAAATGGTGCTGAATTCTTCAAAAGATCAGCGTTCAAAAGATATAGCAGAAGCCAAGAAGAACTCAAATGTCGATTTATCGATTTTCCGAGAGGATTTTAGGAAGGTAATCGTAGATCTTATAGATAATGGTATCAATCAACGAGTAATAAACTACATAAATTCTTATATGAAACCATCACTGGAAGAATTTGTAGAATCCAATGCTGGGAGCCGGGTGAATGAATCGAGGTTTGTGAGTATTAAGGCTGAGGATGCTCCATGGCTTGAAGCTCTTGTTTGCTATAACCTTTGTATATTTATTAAAATATATGGGTTTAAAGAGATTAAACAGTGTGCTCAGTGTGGAAAATTCTTTAGTCATAAGGGCCAGTATGCTAAATATTGTTCTGATTCTTGTAAGGCAGTGGGTAAATAATGGATGTTGTTATAGGAATGAGTCTTCAAAAGTCTTATTTTAATAAGACTGGGGCACAATATATTGGAGAAGATGCTGAAAATCTTAAAATTAGATTGAAAGATTACTTCAACCTAATAGATAATAAATATATAGTGTTTTTTACACGGGAGATCCATCAAACTAATGATTCCTTCTATAGAGGTATAAGAAGTCATTCAATTGTGGGGTCTCAGGATATAGAGATTTTGGAAAGTCTTAAGCCTTTTCCGAAATTTATGTTTAACACATCAAGATTTAACTCTTTTTATATGACTCCACTGGAGTCTGAACTTAAGAAAACAGGAGCAAAAAGGGTTTATTTGGTAGGAGTGGAGACACATACAAACATTCTTTTTACAGCAGAGGAATTACGAAATAGGGGTTATGAAGTAACCGTTTATGAGCCTTTAGTAGCGGCCCAGGATTCGTACATGCACGCTGCCGGTATAAATTTGTTGAGTAATGTTCTTTCCGTAGATGTAGAGTAAAACTTTTTTAAAGGTGGTGGCATATGGTCATCGGTGAATACATAATAAAATGCCCGAATTGTTTAACAGAAGTGCGTATCGTAGCTGAGATGATTTCTCCTGTTATGGTATACTGTGGTGGTTGTGAACGGGCATTAATTCTAAGTAACAATGTGATATTTACACTTCCTTTTGAGTTTGTTAGTGAATTATCTAAAAATCACCCTATAAGACATTGTGGAAATGTCTTACATACACAGGTAAGTCGAAAGGCTAAGCAGCTAATTAGCTCTGAAAAAATAAATCAACTTCATGATTTGTTGTCTGAGAGATTAGATGTGAAGGATTTTATAAATAAAATTAAATGATTATTACATTTTTCTTTAAAAAAAATTAGCCGTGTATTATTATTATAGACATGGACGAAGAATTAGCTGGAAGATTAGTATATCTTACCATACATTCGGATGTGTGGTTTCGAGAACTTAACCCTAAGTTTAATGTCCCGATGGTGAATCGGATAGCAAAGATTGTTAAAGTCTTTGATTGGGAGTCTGATGAGGGAAGATACTTATTAGCTGAACGAGAAAAAAATGGTAAATGGGGGAAACTTAATCCAAAAGCCTTCAAATTCGTCCTTAAGATTTATTGCCCTGAACTAAAGATAAAAGATAAAATAGGTTTTGCTACAGAAGAGGTCATGCCCAGGAAGTATCCCGGAACAGATCTGTCTATGTTTGAGTTACTTCCTCCCTGGATGCTAAAAAGCTTGCAGAAAGAGGAGAAGGATATTTTCAAAATAGATCTGCAAAACCAAACCATAGATAATAAAACAAAAGCAGAAACAAGTACAAATGTTTCTAAACGAATTCGTAAGAAGAGCAAGTAATGTTATTTTCGAATATGATGGACCGATACAATATCTAAACGGAAGGGGTATAGTAGAGGACGATATCCGGACTTATTCATTGGGGTATGTGCAACATGCTACGGTAAAAAAAGAAGACTCGGAGGACTATCGGGAATTATCTGAAGGTACTTACAATTTCAGATTATTACAAAAAAAAATTCTATTTCCTTTACGTAACATTTTAGGTGCGGTAAATGGTATATGTACAAGGGATATAGTACAAAAACGCTACAATCAATTTTTCTTGTCTGAAGCTAGGAACATTGGAGCGTTTTTTGGTCTTTACGAGGCACTCCCCCATATTAATAAGACTAAAAGAGTCTTTGTGCATGAAGGAGCTATAAACTCAATATCATTCGCAAAAGTCTTTCCAAATGCGATATCCTCTTTAACATCCTTCCTAAATGAAGCTCAATATGAAACTTTGACAATGATTTGTGACAAGATTGTCTTAGTATATGATGATGATCTTGCGGGGCATACGGGTGAATATAAGATGAAAAAATACTATGGGGACAAATATATAGAAACAGTTTTCATAGGGGAAGATGATTCGAACTCGTATTTGAATATGCTGGGGTTGGAAAAATTTAAAGAATATATAAGATATAAAATACCTAAATACTTACAAGGATAATTACATGTTCGGAATAGAATTCAGGCCACTTACATTTAATAGCGTCTATGGGCTTCCAGTTATGAAAAAAATACTGACTGGTAATCTTAGAGAAAATAAGTTTGATGCTGGTTATCTTTTTATTGGTCCATATTCTTCCGGTAAGACTACAATTAGTAGATTGTTCGCACGAAGTATTCTATGTGAGAATAGGGCAGAAGATATGTCCCCCTGTAATGAATGCCCATCATGTGTTTCTTTTCTTGAAAATACCCATCCTGGATATCTTGAAATCGATGCAGCTAACAACGGGACAAAAGACAGGATCCAAGAAATAAAAGAGATGCTCAGATATGAGAGTGTCACTGGTAAAAAAATTATTCTTTTTGACGAAGCTCAGAATATCACAAAGGAAGGTAAAGATGCTTTGTTACTTCAGCTCGAGAACGGAGATCCAAATGTAATATTGATCTTCTGTACGACTGAAGTAGATAAAATGCCCAGTACAATAAAGTCACGCTGCAGTGATTTTAGATTGCCAGAGCCCTCCGAGAAAGATATAATTCAAAAATTAGAAGATATATGCAAAATTAAAGGTCTTAAGTACGAACGGGATGCACTCCATATGATAGTTTTGTCAGTAGGGAGGCACTACCGGGATGCTGAGAACAAACTTCGTCAGATCTCTATGTTAGGAGATGTTAATATAGAGAATGCTAAATCTGTGATCTCTCTGTATGATAAAGAGATTGCCTCTATGCTTTTGGCACTGCCTGAAGATTT
This sequence comes from uncultured Muribaculaceae bacterium, assembly GCA_964565085.1. Lineage (GTDB taxonomy): Bacteria > Bacillota_I > Bacilli_A > RF39 > UBA660 > CAZKSN01. Next base: position 3,894 of record CAZMCS010000065.1, read on the forward strand.
AAGTAAAGCAATAAAAATATCAGAAGACCTTATGGCAACGATGGATATTCGTCAGATTTATATTTCCATCTTAAGACTTGTAAATGATGCTGTAAAGAGCATAAGTGGTGTAACATATGATAGCTCTGATTATACAAAAATAATTAGTTCTTTAAAAAATAATTTTGGTAATGTACTATTTGAGATACTTGACTATGTAATAAATAAAGACAGGTTGAATGATGTGACTATGTTTCAGTCAGACATTCTTATTATACACTATAAGTTTGTGAAAGGGGGATTTAAGTTTAAAGGATTCGATGTACCGGTAGATCAGGATATTCGGGGAAAAAAGAGAAATGATGATCAGATTGATGGGAGAAATATCATAAATGATAGATCTCTCGAGCCGTGGGAAAAAGATGATAAACTGAGAAGTTTGAAAATGAAGCGGCAACAGTCAGATAAAAATGAGAAAGTACCAGAGATGGTTTCCAAAACTTGGGGGCCTGAAATAAAGAGTAACATTCCCGAACAACCTGAAAAAAGTAAACTCTCTAAAGAGCAGTTTACTGAGATAATCGGTGGTGATATTGAATCTGACAGGATCTGAAGGTAAAAAACCAAGAAAGAGTCAGAAGCAAGAAAACGTACAAATTGAAAAAAAGGTTTCGTTAGAAAACGTAGAGAGTAAACCTACCCCCGAACTAATTATATCTAAAAATTCGGTGGGTTATGGACGTAAAAAAGTAGATCCAAAGTCTAAATGGAATATCATTGAACTTGCTGAAGACATAACTTTCAAAGAGCATTCGGATGTCATTGAGCATCATATAACTCAGATGTTTAATGATACTGAATATTTTGTGCCCTTTTTTAAAGAGAGAATCAATGATAAAGTTGTTTCTCTTGTTTTATTTGAGGGTTATTTCTTTGTTCGTTCTGTCCCCGGGATAATGAATAATCTGGATAGATATCGAAACGAATACATCAAGGGACCAATGCGTAAAAAGTATTCGGTAGTAGAAATATCAGGATTGAAAATTAATGAGCTCCGCCAGGAACTTAAGATAAAACTTAAAGAGCGTGTCCCCAAGAAAAAACAAATAGTAATCCCCAAAATAGGCGTTTTTAGTAATCTTGAAGGTGAAGTGATAGCTGTAGATAAGAAAAATCTTATAGCTATCGTTAAATTTCAATACTCCACGAGAATCGTGGAAGCCCCAATCAGTTTTATTAACCTAACGATAAAATCGTAGATAGAGATCTTATATGAACTATTTTCTTATAGATGCCCTTAATTTAGCCTATCGAGCTCATAATGCAAATTTTGAGCTGAGAACAGGTAATGGTAAATTTTCAGGAATGTTCTTTGGATTTGTTAGAACGATGTTTGCCCTCAAAAAGAGATATCGAGGGTATAAGTTTGAAGTGGTATGGGATCGTAAACCAGAACATAAAAAAGAACTGCAGCCCGATTACAAAGCCGGTAGATTAAGCCTTCCCGACACAGTCTTTGAACAAGTCCCAGACATAGAGGAATTCCTAAAAAATTCTGGAGTAGATCAATACTACATGGACGGGCAAGAAGCTGATGATGTTATAGCCTCACTGTCCGAAAAATATAGTATGGAAGCTGAGACTGTCATCATTTATTCAAATGATAAAGATCTCCTTCAGTTAGTTAAAACTGGAAAAATAGTTGTTTATAAACCTAAGGTAGCTTCCAGCCCCGAAAAATTTTACGATGAAGAGGCTGTGAGAGAGCAGTTTGGGGTTAACCCTAATAAACTGGCATGTTTCAGGAGTTTCGATGGTGACACCAGTGATAAT
>CAZMCS010000066.1:0-5547 GCA_964565085.1 uncultured Muribaculaceae bacterium
AAAAAATGTTTATACTAATATTATGATGACAATAGAGTTTATTAATAATATTATTAGAAAAAGATTTTTTATTATAATGATTTTTATTATATCATTTTTTATGTACTCAATAATAATATTATTTAAACTTGAAGTAATTGAAAATTCAAAATATAAAGAACTTCTTAGTATTAAAACAAGTAATTCTTATGTTTCAAAAGTTGGTGAACGCGGGAAGATATATGATAGAAATGGAAATCTGTTGGTAGGAAATAAGGAAGTAAATAAAATAGTTTATTTGAAAATACCTGATATTTCTATTGAAAGAGAAATGGAAATATCAAAGATTATAAGTGAAAATATAAATTTAGATTATTCTAAAGTATCAGTAGAGGCATTAAAGAGATTTTACTTGCTTAAAAATGAAAATAACCTTGAAGGAAAAGTAAGTATAAAAATAAAAAATAAATATAAAAACAGAGAGATAAGTAAAGAAGAATATATAAATTTCTTATATGGTCTTATTGAAACAAGATTATTAGAAGAAATGAATGATAAAGAAAAGAAACAGGCTTATGTTTATTATTTAATGAATCAAGGATATAAAAATGCATATAAAAATATAAAAGAAAAAGATGTAACTGAAGAAGAATATAATTATATAATCAAAAATAAAGATAAATTAAGCGGATTTGATATATCAGTAAATTATGAAAGATATTATCCTTATGGTGAAGTGTTCAAAGCATATTTAGGAAATGTTGGTCTAATACCAGAAGAAGAAATTGATGAAATGCTTGAACTTGGTTATAACAGAGATGATATAGTTGGTGTCAGTTATCTTGAAAAGCAATATGAAAGTTATTTAAGAGCTCAAAATGAAACTTATACTTTGGATGCAAGTGGAAAGAGAATAACTTTAACAGAAGCAAAGTCTGGCTATGACATAATGCTATCAATAGATATAAATTTACAAATGGATATTGAAAAGTTAGTTTTAGAAAATGTTGAAAAAGCAAAAAAACAACCAAATACAACATATTATAATAGAAGTTATGTTATTATAAGCAATCCTAGTAATGGAGAAATTCTTGCGTCTGTTGGTAAAGGTGTTATAAAAACACAGAAATTATATGAACCGGTTGACTATTTAACAGATTTAACTACGGTTTCAGTTACTCCTGGATCAATTGTTAAAGGCGCTTCTCATTTAGTAGGTTATATGACAGGAGCTATTAATTTTGGTTATACTGTTAATGATTCATGTATTAAAATTAAGAATACACCTATAAAATGTTCTTGGAAGCGTTTAGGAAGAATTGATGATTTAAGAGCATTAAAATACTCTTCTAATTATTATCAGTTTCTAATAGCTATAAAAGTAGGTAAAGGATTATATAGTTATAATGGACCATTAATTTTGAATGCAGAAGGCTTTAAGATATATAGAAATTTATATAATCAGTTTGGACTTGGAGTAAAAACCGGTATAGATTTACCATATGAAAGCATAGGTTACGTTGGAAATGACAAAAATACAGGAAGTATTCTAGACTTTCCAATTGGTCAGTATGATACTTATACACCAATACAACTCTTACAGTATATAAATACTTTAGGAATGAATGGAAAAAGAATAGAACCACATTTTTTAAAAGCAGTTTATGAACGAAGTGATAAACCATGTACTAAATTATTAATGGAATATGAAAAGAAAGAATTAAATACAGTTGATGTTAAAAGTGAATACATAGATAGAGTAAAACAGGGATTAAAAATGGTTCTTGAAGGTGGAACAGGTAAAGGGTATATTGATTTAAAATATGATCCTTCGGGTAAAACTGGAACTGCACAGAGTTTTATTGATACTAATTATGATGGAAAAATTGATACTGAAACACTAACTACAACTTTTGGTGGGTATGCTCCAAGTAAAAATCCAACTTTCAGTATGATTGTCATTTCTCCAAATATCAGTTCAAGAAAAACAAGTTATACATCAAGTGTTAATAAAAAGATTTCTAGATTAGTTAGTGATTTATACTTTAAATATTATAATTAATGTGTTATATTTTAATTACATAGGAGGTTTTTATGATAGTAAGGCATACTGCATCGGTATATGTTATTAATAATAAAAAATTGTTACTGATGTATAATAATAAATTAAAAAAATGGCTTCAACCGGGAGGGCATTTAGAAGGTTTTGAAATGCATCATATGGCAGCATTTAGAGAATGTAAGCAAGAAACGGGAATAGAGGTGAAATATTTAAATTGTGATGATTCAGAAACGCCAGTTCCTGTTGCTATAGTACATTATAGTAACTGTGTTGGCGAAATGAAAGATTATCAATATTGTGCAATACCGATAAATACTAATTTAAAGAATGAAGAAGGTAATCTTACAGGATGGTTTACATATGATGAAATGGTAGAAATGGGAGTAGGGAAAGATATTTTAATACAATTTAAAAAATTACTCTTAGAATTTGAATTTGTTCACAAATATAAATTAACTAAAGCACAGTGGAACTATTATAAAAGAACTGAATAAAAAAATACTTTTAAAATTATAATTAGTATGTTATAATTACCTATAGTTTTATGAGGAGGTGCAGATATGGCAAAGAAGGAAAACAGAGAAGGCGTAGCTTTAAGATGTGAAATTTGTAATGAAATTAATTATTTAACATTTAAAAATAAAAAGAATACAACAGAAAAACTTAAAATGAAGAAATTCTGTAAGAAATGTAATAAAACAACTTTACATAATGAAAGAAAGGCTAATTAATTATGATAAATATAAATGACTTAAAGAATGGTATGACTATAAAACATGATGGCAATGTTTATCAAGTAATTGAATTTCAGCATGTTAAACCTGGTAAAGGTGGAGCATTTGTAAGAACGAAGTTAAAGAATTTAAAAACTAATTCTACTCAAGAAATAACTTTTAATGCAGGTATAAAAGTAGAAAGAGCAGTTGTAGAAAAGAAGAATTTATCATATTTATATAATTCTGGAAATATGTATGTATTTATGGATAATGTAACTTATGAACAACTTGAAATTCCTGAATCTAAGTTAGAGGATGAAATGAAATTCTTAAAAGAGAATTTAATTGTTGAAGTAATGAACTATGAAGGTGAAGTAATAGGTATAAGTCTTCCTGAAAAGGTAGCTTATAAGGTAACCAAGACAGAAAACGCTGTCAAAGGTAATACTACAAGCGGAGCATTGAAAGATGCTACTATAGAGACAGGATATACATTAAAAGTACCTTTATTTATAAGTGAAAATGATGAAATTATAGTTACTACTCGTGATGGGAAATATTTTTCAAAAAACTAATATATAACAAGTGTTATATATTTTTTAATTCTTGTGTTTTCTTTTTTTATATGCTAGTATAAATAGTCATTAAGAGGTAGTATATATGATAAAAGAAGTGAAAATTGAATTAACAAACTTATGTTATAGAAATTGTATTCATTGTTCAAGTGAAGCTTATTTAGCAGAACATCCTTATACATTAAAAACTGAAGTAGTAAAAAGAGTAATAAATGAGTCAATAGAACTTGGTGCTTCAAGTATAGTTTTTACAGGTGGAGAAGCAACATTATATAAAGATTTAAATATCCTTATTGAATATGCTAAAAGTAAGGGATTAAATACTAAACTTTATACAATGTGCCATAGAAATGATAAAAATATTGAATTATTAAAAGACTTATCAAATAAAGGTTTAGATGAAATAATTTATTCTACAACTAAAGAATTAGTTTTAGAAAAATATGAAGAACAAACATTAGAAGAATTCATTAAAAAAATAAATAATTCTACTGATTTAAAAATTGGTTTTCATCATGTAGTAACAAATAAAACAATAGAAAACATGGATGATATCTTTAAGTTAATTGAGGAAATTGATCCTAGTAAATTTACTAAAATAAGTTTCTTAAGATATGTTCCTCATGGAAGAGGTGATCTTTCTTTAGTTCCTTCTGAAGCAGATATGATAAAATTTAAAGAAAAGTTAATACATTATATGGAAAAATATCCAGGTATTGTAAGATTGGGCTCTCCATATAATATTTTAGGTATTAGCCATACTCCATGTAATGCAGCATCAGAAACATTAGTAGTAGGATTTGATGGAAGAGTATATCCTTGTGATGCAATGAAGTATTTTGATTACTTAGGTTTAGGTGGAAATATTTACGAAAATTCTTTAATTGAAATATATAATTCAAAGTATTTTAATAGTATAAGAGATAATAAGGATTTTCATAATGAGAATTGTACTCAATGTAAAAACTTTGAAATATGTAAAGGTGGATGTCTTGCTCAAAAAATGATATATAACTTTGATAATGACAGTAATATAACATTTAACTGGGTTGGACTTAATGCAAGACGTACTATTAATCCTGAATTTTATGAAGATAGAGAAAAACTTCAGATGAATATAATGACGGGTTTCTTAGGTGAGACTGGAGAACTGGTAGACTGCTTTAAGAAAATACATACACACGGGCGTTCAAAAAAGAAAGAAATTGCAAAAATAATTGATGAGATAGGTGATTTATCATGGTATGTACCTGGATCATTAGGTTTATATTTTGATTTCTCATTTGAAGATGTAGCAAATGAAATATTTAAAACAAATAGTTCTAATATAATAAAAATAGATGATGAACTAATAAAATACTGTGCGATGTGCAAAGATCCAGAATGTCCATTTAATATTAAAAAAGAATATAAAATAAAAGATTTAGATGAAATTGTTCAAGAAAAAGAATTTAACTTATCAAAAGAAATAAATGAATTAGATAAAATTACTTTTATATTAAGAAGAGTTAAAAATAGAGAAATGGCTATTAAATACTCTGCAAAGTTAATAGTGATTTTAGCAAAAATATCTAATTTATATTTAGGAATATCATACGAAGAAATTTTATTAAATAATATTAATGTATTAAAGAAATGGTATGATAAGGGATTTAATCCAAATAAGGCTAATAAATTGGTTAGAAGAAAATAAAACTGAAAAGTTTTATTTTTTTATAAATATTATCATAAAAATTGGACTGCTTGTATATTATTTATTAGTATGAGGAGGGTATTGTTGTGATAAATAAACAAAGTCTATGGTTTTTAACTCTTTTTAGCCTAGTTCTAATTCTTGGAGTCTATTATGTAACTATGCCTAATGATTTACTGAAGAATAAGGAAACTACTGAGAAGGTAAATGGTGATATAACAGTAGATGTTTCAGAAAGTGATATGTTAGTTGCACTTAGAGTAGAAAGGGATGAAGAATTATCTACCGCAATGCAGGAACTGCAGAATATTCTTATTTCTATTGATTCATCTAGCGAAGAAAAGAATAATGCATTTGAAGAACTAAAGTTATTAAATCTTACAAAGGGAAAAGAACAGGCATTAGAGGAGAAAATAAAAGATGAATTTAATATTAATTCTTTTGTTGAAATAAATAATGATCAGATTAAAGTTGTAATTAATTCTAAGGAACACGATGCCTCTTTAGCGAATAATATAATGA
>CAZMCS010000067.1:0-3032 GCA_964565085.1 uncultured Muribaculaceae bacterium
ACTATTACTATTCTATATGGTTTTTGTTTTATATCTTTTTTACTTAACATATATATACTCCATTATATAAATAATATCATATTAAGTTATTTGCTTCAATTATAACAAAATAAAGATTATATTAAAGAAGTCTTATTTTTCTTCTTAAATTTACTGTTTTTAATTTTATTTTTCTTTTTTGCAAGCCTCTTTGCATAACCAATATAATTTGATGGTGTCATTTCTAACAATATTTTTTTATCAGATTCAGATAGGCAATCTAATGACTTAATAAATGATTGAATATCTTTCATTGAAATATTTTTTCCTCTGGTTAATTCTTTTAAAGTATCATAAGCATCCGGTATACCATATTTTCTTAACATTGTTTGTATAGGTTCTGCTAATACTTCCCACTTCTCATTTAAATCAGATTTTATTTTTAATTCATTTATACTACATTTCTTTAATCCTTCAATAGTTTCATTAATAGCTTGCAATGAATAACCTATTGCTAAACCTAGATTTCTAAGACTGGAAGAATCTGATAGATCTCTTTGTAATCTTGATTTAGGTAATTTATTTGATAGTGATGTGCAAATACTATTAGACATATCAATATTAGCTTCACTGTTTTCAAATCTTATAGGATTTATTTTATGAGGCATTGTTGAAGAACCTACTTCACCTTTAACTGGAATTTGTTTAAAATATTCCATACTAACATATAACCACATATCTAAATCCATATCTAAAACCACATTATTAAAATGCCTTATACCATCTAATAAGTGACATATATAATCATGACTTTCAATTTGAGTTGTTAATGGATTAAATTCTAAATTTAAATATGTTTCAATAAATTCTTTTGAAAGTTTTTCCCAATCTAAATCAGAGAAAGCAATAGATATTGCACTATAATTACCAGTTGCTCCATTAAATTTAGCTTTGAATTTAATACTCAATATATTATTTAATGATTCTTGTAATCTATATTCAAAAATTTTAAATTCCTTACCAACAGTGGTTGGAGTTGCAGGTTGTCCATGAGTATGTGCTAACATAGGTGTATCTGCATATTCTTTTGCTAATAGAGATATTTTATCAATTAATTCTTTTGCTTTTGGAATCCATATATTATTTATTCCTTCTTTTAACATTAAAGCATAAGAAGTATTATTAATATCTTCTGAAGTACACCCAATATGTACTAAACTCTGTGCTTTTCGATATCCTAAAGTATCTAAGCATTCATTTATAAAATATTCAACAGCTTTCACATCATGTCTAGTAATATTTTCAATTTCTTTAATTTTATTAAAATCAGAGATTTTAAAATTATTATAAATCTTAATTGAATTATTAGATATATTTTTTCTTTCTTTTTTACTAAAATTATTTAATTTAATATCTTGATTATCCATTAAATAATTCAACCATTTTATTTCTACACATACCCTTCTTTTTATTAAAGCATATTCAGAAAAATATTCTCCTAATTCTTCACCTATTTTGGCATATCTCCCATCTAATGGGCTTACTGCTTTAGCATTAAATTCTTGTTTCTCCACGAAAACCTCCAATTTATATTATCTAGATATATTTGATTTATCTCCTCTTAAACTATCTTGAAGAGATTTAAAATTACTTATTTCTTCTAGCGAAAATTTTGATAAAAACTCTCTATCATCAGCATATAAATCATCATTTTCAAAAAACTCAGCGTCATTTTCTTTATTATATAAACATTCTTCTAATTTAATTAAAATTGTTTGTTGGTTTTTATCGAGATCTTTATATGTTGATAACATTTCGTCTAATGACTTATTTAAAAAATTCATAACATCCTCCTATTAAATTATATATACAATTTAATATAAAGTAAATAAAAACTACTTTATCATATATTATAATATATATTTATAGAAGGAGGTATTATCATGACAATTTATACAGTTATGCCAGGCGATACTATGTGGAGCATATCAATAAAACATGGAATTAAATTAAATGATCTAATTACAGCAAATCCACAGATTAAAAATCCAGCACTTATTTTCCCAAATCAAAAAATAAATATTCCTAGTACTTCTAATGATTTAAGAATTTTAGAAACTGAAGTAATTCGTTTAGTTAATGCTGAAAGAGCAAAAGCAGGTAAACCAACACTCATTGAAAACAGTGAATTAAGTCGTGTTGCTAGAATTAAATCAGAAGATTTTGTTAGAAATAATTATTTTTCACATAATTCACCTACTTATGGGACTCCATTTAATATGCTTAAATCTTTTGGTATTACATTTACTGCTGCTGCAGAAAATATAGCAAAAGGACAAAGAAGCCCTAGTGAAGTTATGAATTTTTGGATGAATTCCGCAGGTCATAGAACAAATATCTTAAACTCTTTATATAATAAAATTGGTGTAGGTGTTGCTAAAGATAATAAAGGTAATTTATTTTGGACTCAAATATTTTTAAAAAACTAGGTTATTGTTTCCTAGTTCTTTTATTTCTTTTTAAAGTATTTTGAGATAATTTATAGTTATTCTTATTTACAATTTTTATTATTCCATCTTTTATATGTGATACAAAATCACAAAAATAATAAGTTTCTCCTGCATAATATTTTCTTAAGTTTTCATCTTCTGCTTCAATGGTAATTTTATAAGTCCATTCATTTTTCTTATATTCTCTTTCAGTTGGTACACATAAACATTCTATTTCTTTACTATTTGAGCCTGTAACTCCAATACCTAAAAGTGATGAGGCAATTAGATCAAATTCTTTTAATTTATAAACTAATCCAATATTTTCTGTATCCTTTAAAAAAGTTGCTAATATATATTCATCAAAGATTTTCCATTTTTCATCAGTTGAATCAATAAATTCTATTAATTGATCAACTGACATATATTCATAATCTTTAAAAAAATATTTTTTCTCCTTCATATTCAAAAAACAATTCATTATTTTCATCTATTTTAATATAAATTTCTATTTCGTCACCAATTCTTATACCTTCTTGTGTTAATTCATATGCTCCTGTAGAA
>CAZMCS010000067.1:3132-5515 GCA_964565085.1 uncultured Muribaculaceae bacterium
ATCAACTTGTTCTTCTGTTAATTCTTTTCCTTCTAAATAATCTTTTATAACTTCTCTTATTCGTATTTCGCATTTTGTTTTTAAATATTCAAGATAAGGAAAATATCCAACTTTTTGAATTATATCTTCAATGTCAATTTTTAATTATTTTTTCTTAAATGGGTTTTTACATAATTATATTCTCTTATCATGACGCTCATCTTATCTAATAATTCTTTATCTTCAGGATTTATTTTATTATTTAGTTCTTATAATCTAATTTTATTATTTTCTACTAATTCCATATAAATTTCTCATTTCATAAGATAACTACATTATATCATATTTTTCATCCTTTTAAAGTTAGACTAACTTTATTTTTTTCTATGAATATTTCATCTACATAACAATCTACTATATCTCCCACACTAAATAGTTCACTTGGATGTTTTATATATGAATCTGATAATTTTGAAATATGTGCTAAAGCGTCATTTTTAAGTCCTATATCAATAAATATTCCAAAGTCTACTACATTTCTTACTGTTCCTTGTAATTTTAATCCTTTTTGTAAATCTTCTATTTTTAATATGTTACTTTTTAATATAGGTCTTGGCATATCATCTCTTAAATCTCTAAGAGGTTTTTTTAATGAATTAATAATATCTTCAAGTGTATAAATATCTATATTTAATTTTTCTGAATACTCTTTTATATTTATGTTATCTAATTTTTGTATTAAATTTGATGTTCCAATATCTTTTACATCTAAATCTAATAACTTTAATAATTTCAAGGTATTATTATAACTTTCTGGATGAATACTTGTTTTATCTAATACATTTGTTCCATTTACTACTCTTATAAAGCCAATAGATTGTTCAAATACTTTATCACTTAGAATTCTTTTCAATTCTTCTCTTGAATTTATTTTTCCTTTATTATTTCTTAAATCTAAAATTTTATCTATTATCTTTTTTGTTAATCCTGAAATATATTTTAATAATGATGATGAAGCAGTATTAATATTTATTCCTACTTGGTTTACTACCTTACTTACAATAAAATCTAAAGATTCATCTAGTCTTTTTCCTATTACATCATGCTGATATTGGCCTACTCCAATACTTTTTGGATCAACTTTTACAAGTTCTGATAATGGATCTTGTAATCTTCTTGCTATACTAATAGCACTTCTTTCTTCTACATGTAAGTTTGGAAATTCTTCAATAGCAAGTTTACTTGCAGAATATACTGAAGCTCCAGCTTCATTTACTATTATATATTTAATATTACTTAAATCTTTTATTATATTTGCGATAAAACTTTCTGATTCTCTGGAAGCCGTTCCGTTGCCAATAGCAATTATATCTACTTTGTATTTATCAATAAGTCTTAAAATCTCTTTTTTAGAGCCCTCTACATCATTTTTAGGTTCATGAGGATAAATTACACTACATTCTAATAATTTACCTGTAGAGTCTATTACAGCAAGTTTACAACCAGTTCTAAAAGCAGGATCAAGACCTAAAACTATTTTTTCTTTCATAGGAGGAGTTAATAATAAACTCTCTAAATTTGAAGAAAATATTTTTATAGCTTGTTCACTAGCTTCTTCAGTTAATTCACTTCTGATCTCTCTTTCTACACTAGGAAGTATTAATCTTTTTAAACTATCACTAATAGCTTCAATTACATAATTATAACTTTCTGAATTTTCATCTTTAATAGTAGTCTTTTTTATAAAATTAATTATTTCTTCTTTATTAATTTCAATATTTATATTTAATATATCTTCCTTTTCACCTCTATTAACTGCCAAAACTCTATGAGGTTTAATTCTATTTACAGATTCACTATAATCATAATACATTTCATATACTTTATTTTCATCTTTTGCATTTTTCTTTATATTAGATTTTAAAATTCCCTTATTATAAATATAATCTCTTATCCATTTTCTATAAAATGCATTATCACTAATCCATTCAGCTATAATATATTTAGCTCCAGTAATAGCATCTTCTATAGTTTTAACTTTATCATTCAAAAATTTTTCAATATTAGTTAATTTATTTGGAAAAGACATTATTATTTTAGCAAGTGGTTCTAACCCATTATTAATAGCATCTGTTGCTTTAGTTTTTTTCTTCTCTTTAAAAGGTCTATATATATCTTCTATTTCCACTAATTTATTGCATTTTAGTATATTACTTTTTATTTCTTCAGTAAGTAATCCTTTTTCATCTATTAATCTTGTAATATCAGCTTTCTTTTTAGCTAAATTTACTTGATATTCATATACCTCAGAAATACTTCTAATTTGCTCTTCATCTAAATTACCTGTTGCTTCTTTTCTATATCTTGCTATAAAAGGAATTGTATTTCCTTCACTTAATAATTT
>CAZMCS010000068.1:0-5433 GCA_964565085.1 uncultured Muribaculaceae bacterium
TGCTGCTTCATTCAAAGCTGGAAGCAAACTAAAAGAAGCTTTAAATTAAAAAGCCTTATGGCTTTTTTTTTACTCATTTAATAAATATGAAAGATTTTATAAAGGAATTATTACAAAGAATAGAAGATAAAGGTTTTAAGGCATATGTAGTAGGTGGATATGTAAGAGACTTTTTGCTTGAAATAGAAAGTAAAGATATAGATATTACTACAAATGCATTACCTGAAGATCTAAAAGGCATATTTGGTGATGATTTAACAATATATAAGAGTTATGGAGCATGTCATCTTAAAAATGATGAATATAAAATAGATTTCAATACTTTTAGAAGAGAATTGGAATATTTTAATAATAAACCTGTTAAAATAGAGTATATAAATGATCTATATACCGATTTATTAAGACGTGATTTTACAATAAACTCATTATGTCTTGATAAAGATTCTAATCTAATAGACTTATTAAGTGCTAAGAATGATTTAGATAATAGCATTATTAAGGTTATAGGTGACATTAATAAGAAGTTTAATGAGGATGCTACAAGAATAATCAAGGCTATAAGATTTATGTGTACCTTAAACTTTCAATTGGATAATGAAATAATAGAATATATAATAAATAATAAAAGTTTTATAAAAAGGATAAATTTAAATAAACAGAAAGAAGAACTTGATAAGATACTTTCAAGTAATCCAAAATTATTTATAAGTTTTTTGAAAGAATATAATCTTGATAACATCTTTGGTATAGATGTTAATTCATTTGTAATATCTGACTCTATTGAAGAGATGTATGCTCAAATGAATTTAGATGATAAATTTCCATTTACAAGAAAAGAAAAAAAGAAAATTAAACTTTTTAATAAAAAGACTTTAATATAAATTAAATTTATGAAATAATAAAGATAAATCTATAAGTAGGTGAACTATATGAAAGAAATGAAAGAAGCAATTAAGAGTAAGGTTTTTGTTATAAATGAATTTATATTAAGAAATATAAAAAATATTGATTTGGATTTAAATGAATTTTTACTTATTTTATTTTTTATAAATGTTTCTAATACTTTAAATATAAAATTAATAAATAAATATATAAATCTAAATGAAGAAGAGATATTAAATGTATTTAATAGTTTAATAAATAAGAAACTTATTGAAATAGTGGTAAAGAAGAATGGAAAGCAACTGGAAGAAGAGGTATCTTTAGAAATTTTCTATGATAAATTGATATTAAGCAGTGATAAGAAGGAAGATAATGAAACTGATATATATTCAGTGTTTGAGAATGAATTTGGAAGAACTTTATCTCCAATAGAGTATGAAACAATTAATAGTTGGCTTGAAAATAGAGTAGAAGAAGATTTAATAAAAAGAGCTCTTAAGGAAGCGGTCTTAAATGGAGTAACTAACTTAAGATATATTGATAAGATTATATATGAATGGAGTAAAAGTAAAAAGAAAGTTAATTCAAATGAGGAAATAGTTGAACTTTTTGATTATAATTGGTTGGAGGAAAATAATGAAAAAAAATAAGATTATTGAAGTATTAAATTATTATTATCCGAATCCTGTGGTTGAACTTAAATATTCAAAGGATTATGAGTTAGTTCTTGCGGTGATGCTTAGTGCTCAAACTACTGATAAAAGAGTTAATATGGTTACTGAAAAACTTTTTAAGAAGTATGACTCTCTAGAAAAATTAAATAATCTTTCTTTAGAAGAAGTTGAAAAGAAAATAAGTAGTATAGGTTTATATAAAAATAAGGCTAAGAACTTTAAAAATATTGTTTCTTCTTTAATTGAAATAGGTGGTAAAGTACCTAATGATAGAAATATATTAGAATCTTTGTCAGGTGTAGGTAGAAAAAGTACTAATGTTATTTTATCTGAATTGTTTAATGAACCATGTATCGCAGTAGATACTCATGTTGATAGAGTAAGTAAAAGACTTGATTTAGCAGAAGAAGATGACAATGTATTAGAAATTGAAAACAAGTTAATGAAATTCTTTCCTAAAAAGATATGGGCTACAGTACATATGCAAATAGTACTTTTTGGAAGATACAGATGTACTGCAAAAAAACCTTTGTGCAGTGAATGTTTATTAAAAGAAAACTGCTTATATTACAATAATAAAAAAGATAATCAATAATGATTATCTTTTTTAATTTACATTAACGACTTGAGTTGCAATCTTTGAATATGAAGTATCATTTATTTTAACAGTTATATTATATTTTACTTCATATGTACCAGTATTTTTAGTTATATCATTTACTGTTGGTACTGTTACACCATCTTTTGTAGCAGAGTAGAAATTTATACTGGTGATTTCATATGCAGTACTTTCTCCACTAACTGTAACAGACATTGATGATATTTCACTTTCACTTATTCCAGGCCATAAAACATCTTTTAATAAGTTTTTAGGTGAAAGTGTAATATTTATTACTGGTGTAGCTTCATATGTACTTAAATACTTTGTAATTCCATTGCTTGCATTAGTTTTAAATATTGAATAAGCTGTTTTTACTACTACTGAATCAAATGTATCAGAATACTGAGTTAAATCAATGCTATAATTTGTATTTCCTGTCCATCCAACATAAGTTGAAGTAGAACCTTTAATTAAATATATGTCAAATCCAAAATTGCCCATATGTGCTGTATTATATTGAATTCTTTCATTATAATATTTATCAGCCCACGATTCATATGAATTTTTAAAGTAATTTTCTAAATATGCAGGATCAACTGCTGAAGGAAGTCCTGGTGATGTCCATGAAATATTAACAGTGTTTAAATCTTCAATAAGCGTAACATCTAATGGACTTGCAAGTTTAGAAAATCTTGTAGATACTTCATTAGGTTCAGTTCCACTTATAAATAAATATGATTTAATTAGATCGCTTGGTGTAAATTCACTTGGAAGTTGAGCAGGTATAGTTCCAAATTCTACTTTAACACTTGAAATTCCTCCAGGTGATTTAAATTTAGAATTTTTATCCATAATTCCGTTACAAAGTTTTCCTTGAATTATACTTCTTTGTGAAGAAGCTGATGACATAGAGTTATACCATTTTTTATTAACATGTTCCTGATCTATTTTGTCATAACCATACCAGAGTGTTATTGTATAATCAGGACTATAAGTTGCCACCCAACTGTCTCTAATAATTGATGAGGATAATCCAAAAGATTTTAATAAGTCTGATTCGTAACTACTAGTTCCTGTTTTAGTAGCTACCTGAGTTCCAGAAACTTTTACTGAACCAGGAGTTACACCAAATAAGACATTTGTAATTAAGTAAGCAGTCTTTGCAGACATAACTCTATTTTTAGTCACATCTGTTTCATAAACCTCACCATTATCTCTAAGTATTATTTTTGTAAATGAATAAGGTTTTGTATAATATCCACCATTGGCAAAAGCAGAGTAGGCACCTGCAAGTTGTACAGGAGATACACCAGTAAATCCTCCAACTGAATGAGCCTCTCCAATAAATTTACTGTCACCACCTGTTTCAGGTATTATTCCTAAACTTGTTATAAAGTCATATACTTTTTCATTATCTAATTTTTTAAAAGCTTGAAGGGCACATGTATTTCTAGATTTCGCAAGACAGTCTTTTAGTGAAAGCATTCCCATATGATCTCCATCCCAGTTGTGTATTTCAGCTCCACCAGAGTATTTAGTTACTTCATCAAAAAATGGAGTATATGTAGACCATTTTAAATACTCAATTCCAGGTCCATAATCAAATAATGGTTTAGCTGTTGAACCAGGATGAGCTTTAGTCATAGTCGCATAGTTGAATGTCATTTCTTTTGTTTTATTTCTTCCTGCTCCAACTGCAACTATAGCGCCTGTTTCATTATCTATAACTGCAACACCAAGTTGAACTTTATCATTTTTAAATTGATAATTTAATTGACCGTTATATAAATTATTTATTACATCTTGTTTTGAAGTAATCATTGTAGAATATATTTCCATTGGAACATCATAAGGATTACTTCCAGTAGTTTCTAATACTTCCTGTACAACTGTATCAATAAATCCCTGATATGTATTAACTACAGTTGAATAATCATCCCTTAACAGACTTTGAACACTAATTTGTTTAGCTATATCGCATTCTTCTTGTGTAATATATCCATGTCTTACCATAAGGTTTAATACTTGATTACGTCTTGCTTCAGCAGCATTAGGATTTATATACGGATCATATGCTCCAGGAGCTTGAAATAATCCCGCAATCAAAGCGGCTTCAGGTAATGATAAATTTTTAACACTTTTTCCAAAGAATGTTTGACTTGCCTGTTCAATACCATAAGCACCACTACCTAAATAAGGAGCATTTACATAGAATTCAAATATTTCTTCCTTAGTATAATGTTTTTCTATTTTAAATATAGCCATATATATATCAGTGAATTTTCTTATAATACCTGCAATACCTTGAGCTTCAACAGAAGTAAAAGTGTTTTTAGACACCTGCATTGTTAAAGTTGAACCACCACCAGCACTACTATCACCAAGTGCCTGACCAAGACTTGCTTTTAAAAACCTTGGTAAATCAAATCCATTATGTTGAAAGAATCTTGAATCCTCAGTTGCAATAATAGCGTCAATCAATACTTCAGGCAACTCATCATATGTTATCTTTTCTCTTTTTTCAGTTCCTAAAGTAGCTATTAATTTATTATCAGCATCATATATCAATGTCGCTTCTTTTTCATATAATTTAACTGCATCAAATTCAGGAGCACTCTTAACTATGTAATAACTAAATCCAATAACTGAAATAACAAGAAATATGGCTAAAGTAGTTAATATGATTAAAATAAAATTAACTAATTTCCTATTAATCTTTTTTTTAGTTTTAACTCTCTTTTCCTTTTTAATCTTTACTTTTTCCTTAGGTTTTCTAAATCTCAATTTACTTAATTTACTCTTCTTAATTCTTTCAAAATTTATCCTTTTCATTTTTCCTCCAAATATATTTTATCAATAATTTTCAAATAATCTAAACTAGGAATATATCCTTCATTAATTCTATATGCATTTTCTCTTATATATGGAATTGGAATTGATTTTCTTTCATTTGAATCAATATAATTTATTAAAGTCTCTCCTTTAAGTAAATAAAATTCTTTATTAATATATATAATTAGAAAAATAATTCCTCCATGTCTTATTACATTTTTAATATGAGATATCTGATGTACTTTTATGTTTGCAAGCGGAAATGATGTTGTATTTTTACATTCTTTAGCATCAAATTCTATATATTTTCCTTTGTATATACCATTATAGTCTAAAGTTGAAATATTTTCAAATACAGCCTTATCTATAAAAATATTTTTATTACTAGAATATGTTACATTTAATACTTTTATAGGAGTAGGTTTCTTATATATTAAAGCTTTA
>CAZMCS010000069.1:0-5412 GCA_964565085.1 uncultured Muribaculaceae bacterium
CTTTATCTTCAAATTTCTTTAAAATATTTCCAATCTTATAAGCATATACAATATGTTTAGCTTTCTTATGTTCTTTTTTTAAATTAGTTAAAATATTTTTTATTTCATCTACGTCATTAACTTCATATAGAAAACCATAAAACTTAGATTTCTTTACTTCAAAGTAACTTTCATTTATTTTTTTCATTGTTTTTCCATTAATAATAATAAAGACTGTTTTTGTTTTTCAATATTTATTTTCTCTTCTTGATTTATTAAGTTTAGAAAGTATAAAGTAATTAAAGCATTTTTACTTACAAGTTTATTTTTGGGCATATATGAAATATATTCTGGTCCATTATACAATATTACACCATACTTATTTGTAATATACTCTTTTAAAGGTTCAGTGTTAGTTCCTGCATTATATTCATTAAATTTAATATCAAATTCTTTAACCGCATCTATATCACAGCATTTAGAGATACCATATCTATACCAACCAAATATTTGAGTTTGTAAACTCAATATTCTTTTATCTAATTCATCTTTTTCAGAAACAAAATGAGAAATTGGATAAAAATCTCCGTTTTTATCAATTATTCCTATAGTATTTCTTAGCATAGTATAATTTAAATCAATAAAATCAATTTTATACATATAACCCTCCTAATAAATATTTTATCATATTAATTAATTGATTCAAAATAATTTTTATTTCTGTTTTTGGGTATGTATTATATAATAGTTCTAGGTGAATATTATGTTTAAAACTGAATTAAGTTTAGTTCCTAAGAAAAGTGGATGCTATTTAATGAAAAATAGTGATGAAACAGTTATATATGTTGGTAAGGCTAAGAATCTATTTAATAGATTAAAAAGTTATTTTACTGGGTCTGTTACTGGTAAAACAAGAGTTTTAGTAAGTGAAATAAAAAGTTTTGAATATATAGTAACTACAAGTGAATTAGAATCATTTATACTTGAATTGAATCTAATTAAAAAATATAATCCTAAATATAATATTCTTTTAAAGGATGACAAGAGTTATCCTTACATAGAACTTACTAATGAAAAGTATCCAAGGGTTATAGTAAGAAGAGAGTTGAATATAAGTAAAAGAAATAAACTTTTATTTGGACCTTTCCCTAATGTATATGCTGCTAGAAGACTGGTTCATTTAATAAACAGAATTTATCCTCTTAGAAAATGTGTTACTATACCTAAAAAAGAATGTCTTTACTATCATATTCATGAATGTTTAGGATATTGTATTCATAAGTATTTAGACATAACTGATATGAAAAATGAAATAATTAGTATTTTAAATGGAAATGATTCAAAACTAATAGGTAAAATAAGAGAAAAAATAGAATTTCATTCATCTAATTTAAATTATGAGCAAGCATTAGAATTAAAAAAAGAACTTGATTACATAGAAGTTGTATTTGAACATCAGAAAGTAGAACTAAATGATGGAGTAAACAGAGATATATTCAATTATTATGCAGACAAGGGATATATTTCAATTCAAGTATTTTTTTTAAGAAACGGTAAACTGGTAGGAAGTAACTGTTCTATTAAGCCTATATTAAGTACTGAAAAAGATGAACTTGAATATTACATAGTTGACTTCTATCAAAAGAAAAATATAGTACCTAAGGAAATAATAGTACCTAAGGAAGTAGATAATGAAACTCTTAGTGAATTATTAAATACTAAAGTAATTAATATTCAAAAGGGAATTAAAAAGAAATTACTTGATATGGCTGGAGATAATGCTAAGATAAACTTAGAAAATGAAATAGAATTAATCTATAGAAATGATGAAAGAAGTTATGAAGCAAATAATGAATTAAAGGAAATTCTTAATTTAAATAAATTAAATGTTATTGAAATATTTGATAATTCTAATTTATTTGGAAGTTTTACTGTATCAGGCATGGTTGTTTTTGTTGATGGACTTCCTAGTAAAAAAGATTATAGAAAGTTTAAAATGTCTTTTGAAAAGAATGATGATGTATCAGCAATGAAGGAAGTAATATATAGAAGGTATTTTAAGGTTTTAAAAGATGATTTAATCCTTCCAGACCTTATAATAGTAGATGGAGGTATTAATCAAATAAATGCATGTAAGAGTGTTTTAAATGATCTTAATATGTCTATAAAGTTATGTGGTCTTAAAAAGAATGAAAAACATAATACTAGTGAACTTATTGATGGAGACACTTTAAAAATAATTGAAATAGATAAGAAAAGTAATGTATTTTATCTGTTATCAAGAATAGGTGATGAAGTACATAGATATACAATAAATTATCATAAACAAATAAGAAGTAAAGGAAGTATTACTAGTTTATTAGATCAGGTAGAAGGTATAGGAGATAAAAGAAAAAGAGAACTTATTCGTAAGTTTGGATCTTTAAAAAGAATAAAAGAAGCAAGTTTAGAAGAATTAGAGATAATACTTCCATCTAATGTCGCAGTGTCACTTTTTAACTTTTTAAAGAATATTTAATTTGAAAATAAAGTATTATGTTTAATTTACATAATATTTTTTTTATTATATAATTCTTGTTAGGAGTATGTATGAAAAAAGAAGTAAAACTGAATTACCTGTCATTTATGACACCTGAATATCTTTATGTACCATTTGATAATAAGGAAAGTCTTAAGATACCAAGAAATAAAAATGTATATTGTGGATCATTACTTGGAAATAAATTGAATAATGATAATATTTATTCATCTGCTTCAGGTACTATAATTGGAGTTAAATCACTTATGACCATTAAAGGATTAAGTAATGTTTTAATTATAGAAAATGACTACAGAGATAAAAGACAAAAGATAATTGGTTCAAAAAGAGATATTACTTCTTTTAAAAAGAAAGAAACTTATGATATATTAAAATGTATTAATTTAGATAAAACATTTTCAAATAAAAAATATTTATTAATTAATGTTACTTATGATAAGAAAAATGATTTAGCAAATATGTTTTTAGTAAGTGAAAATATTCATAAATTCTTAGAAGTAGTAGATGCATTACTTTCTATATTTGAATTGAAAGAGGTAATATTCTTTGTAAATAGAAAAGATAAAATCACACAGGATTCTTTATCTAAGTATATTGGCTCATATTTAAATGTTAATGTTTCTACTACAAGTAAAAATATAAAGGATAATATTCTTGCAAAGACTATGTTTGGTAAAAAAAGTACAGAATGTGTAGTATATAATGCTTTTGAATTATTTGAAATATATAATATATTAAAAAATAGTAAGATTACAACAGAAAAATTTATTACTATATATGGACATAATGTTGAAACAAAAGTGCTTTATACTAAAATTGGAATTTCTATTGAAGAAGTATTAACTGTTATGAGACTCAAAACAATAGCAAAAAGCATATCACTTATTACTTCTGAAGAAGAAATAAATGTTGATAGGAATGAAACTATAGTAACAAGAGATGTTAAAGCAATAAAAATAAATAAGTAAATGGAGAAATTTTATGATTTATATTTTATATGGAACAGAGCAATTATTAATAGAAAAATTTATAGATAAACTTATTAAAGATAAAAAGATAGAGAATGTAGTGAGATATGACTTGGAAGAGTCTACAATAGATAATGTTATAGAAGACGCATCATATTTAGATTTATTTGGAAATGAAAAGGTTATAATTGTAAATAATTCATTATTTTTAACAAGTGCTCTTTCTATTGAAACAGAAGAACTAGAGAAATATGTTTTAAATCAAAATGAAAAAAGTATTATTTTTTTTGTAGTTAATAATGATAAACTTGATGAAAGAAAAAAAATTGTTAAATTTCTTAAAGATAAAACTGAAGTAAAAGAATTTAATAAAGTAATTGGATATGACTTGGAAAAATACATTAAAAATAGTTTTGAAGAAGATAATTATAAAATAAATAATGATGGTATAAAAAAAATTATTTCTTTGTTGGGTGGAAACTTTAAATTAGTAGATAATGAAATAAGTAAGTTAAAACTTTTTAAAATAGATGATAAGATAATTAATGTAAGTGATATAGAGTTAGTTATTACTCAGGTACTTGAAGATGATATATTTAAACTAGTGGAAGCAGTTATAAGTAATAATAAGGAAAGAATATTTAATATATATAAAGATTTAATAGAACTTGGTGAAGAACCTATTAAAATAGTGGTAATGCTTGCTAACCAGTTTCGACTTTTTTATCAGGTTAAAGTATTACTTGAAGATGGATTAAATAAAAGTGAAATTGCATCACAATTAAGTGTACATCCATACAGAGTACAACTTGCTATGGAAAAGGCTAGTAAGTATCAGGAAAGTAAATTACTTAAAATACTTGAATCTTTAGCAGATATAGACATGGAAATTAAGTCTGGAGTATCAGATAAAAATAAAGCTTTAGAAGTTTTTTTCTTAGAATTATAAAAAAATTCAAAAACATATAGACAACTCTTTAAAATATATGTTAGAATGAAATCAGTATGGTTGAACACATACTAAATATAAAATCTAATTGTTAGGGGGACAACATTATGATGGAAGTATTTTGTAGTAGATTAGATTTTGAAATTAAGATTAATGTTTTTGAAGACCATTTTAAATCACTTTAAATGGTCTTTTAATATTAAGTAACGGTGGAGGTATTATGAAACAAAAAACAAAGAAAACAGGAAAGAAAGAAATTCAAAATAAAATTGAAAGGTTATCAAATTTAAGAGAAGAAACAATTACTCAATTTATGAAAAATAATTCAAATGTAGAATTAGATTTAAATGAAAATCATAAAATGAAATTATGTTCTTCAGATTATTTTTCAGATACTATTTTTGAGTTGGCAAAAAAGCATGAAAATAAAGTTTCTCCAATAGTTATCAGTCATGTTGGAGGCTTTTATGAAACAGCTTCTTTAGCAGGAAAATTAGCAAATACTAACAAAAATAGAACAAAGCCACACATAATCTTTTTTGATAGAGAAATAAATAATATGCAAAATGCAATATATAATACTCTTTTAATGAAGATAAGTGGTTGTAAAGAAGAATATATTGCGAAACTATTATCATTAAAACCTGCTGATGTTTTAAAAGCAGTTAATAATAAATTATATCTTCAATTTGCTGAAAAAGCATATGATGAAATTAGTTCTACTTCATCACCTATAATTACTGAAGATGCAGTAGATAAATATATTGAAAAAAATAATATTACGAAAGAATTAATGCAGGAATTATATCAAAGTAAAAATTATTTTAATAAATTAAAAAAATTTGTTAATGAATATTTTCATTATAATCCTGAAGAACATTTTAAATTTTTATTAAAAGATGCTTCAAAAAAACTTAAGGGAGACGTTTTAAAGACATTTACAATTATTTCCCAAAATGTATGTGACTATTTAAAAA
>CAZMCS010000070.1:0-5341 GCA_964565085.1 uncultured Muribaculaceae bacterium
CGAAGAAGTAATGAATTTTAACTTTGGTAAGATTTCATAACTTTGAAGGAACGGTCATATGATCGTCCCTATAAGCATATTAAAGTTGCTCAAGGGGTAGTTAAAAGGAAAGACAATAATAGGCATAAACTAAATAGAATATTAAGGATAATAAAAAATAACGGTCAGATAGTCGTAAAAATAGTGCTTAGAACAGATATCGAAGAAGAAGCTGTAAAATATGAGATTTATCTTATATCTAAATATGGTAGGAGAGATTTAAATAATGGTACGTTAACAAATTTAACTGGTGGAGGAGAGGGCGGTTCTGGTAGGGTATGGTCCGAAGAATCTAAAAATAAGCTTAAAAAAACTTTTATGATTAGAGGATACTCTATGGCTGGAAAAAGACATAGAAAGGAATCCATCGAAAAAATGAGATTATACCAAAAGAATAGACCAGCATACCCCCACTCTGAGGATTGCAAGAAACTTATAAGTGAAATACGGAAACGAGATTATAGAGATGGTACGAATCCTTTCGTTGAATTAAATAAAAAAAATTCCAAACCAGTTGTTCAGATAGACATTAATGGTAACGTTATAAAAGAATGGCCATCATGTAATGCTGCTTCAAAAAATTTAAAGATATCCAGGGGATATCTTCAAGAAGTTTTAAAAAGGCCAGACAATAGGCCTTTACTTGCAAAAGGGTTTTATTGGAAGTACCCTGAGAATGTTACACTAGTAAACAATAAATTAAAAGATATAGATTATATTAATAAACTCAGAATTGATGCAACAAGTAAAAAGTTATGAGTATCAATTTTTATTGGAGATAAAAATGAAGCTGTTTGTAGATTTAGACGGAGTTATCACTGATTTTAATAAAGCCCTCTCTGATTTATTAGGTCACCCTGTAAAAAAAGATTTTGGGAATGATCCGGCTATTTGGAGAGCTATAGATAAAGCTGGGGAAAACTTTTGGAAAAATATGAGTTTTATGCCAGATGGTCACGAGTTATGGGATTATATTAAAAAATACAAACCTACTGTGCTTACAAGCCCTACCAGGCACCCATCATCAAAAGCGGGTAAGAAAGTATGGCTAAAAGAAGAGCTTCCTGGAGTGCCTTATATCATTGATTCTAAGAAGGAACAATATGCTAAGGATGGATATATTTTGATCGATGACCGGGAAAAGAACATTAAAAAATGGGAAGAAGCTGGTGGTGTTGGTATCCTACATAAGGATGCTGAGAGCTCAATAAAAAAACTGAAGAAAATAATGGAAGAGAAAGAAAAGGATGCCGGAGAAGGGGCTCAGAATTTTTTATTTAATTCAGATCCTGATTTCTGTTTTGAAAGAAATGCTGGTGCTATAGATAAACTATCTGAGTTATCAGGATATCTTAAGAGCATAGGACGTGAAGTAGATGCTTACCAACTCGAAAGAATAGCAGATCGATGGGAAGATTTTCTTAAGGCAGAGCGTATGAAGAGCTCTCCTGGTAGTACCTTAGTAGAAGAACATGAAACACCAACAGGGCCTATAAGACCTTTATTCCCTGATGATAAATTATATAATGCTGTGATCAGAACACTCTATGATATAAAAGCTACAGATCTGATAAATAAGCTTAGAGATCTTAATCAGTCTAATCCTACAGATCGTAAGACCCAAGAAAAAAAACTTGAGATAATGACCCGGGCAAAGTTCTATAGCTCGGATGTGGCTGAACTTATTGGAACGCTCCTAAGTTTAAGATGGGACAATCGCAATCAGCTTAACATTAGAGAATTGGAATCTGAAATACAAAGGCTATCTAAAAAAATTTTATGGTCGACCGGAGCTACAAGAGAAGAGCGCCGCAGTATCCTGGACACTGATTATCCTGTAAGAAGTAGGATAAGAACTGCTAAACAAGTAAAAATAAACCCCTATGATGTAGTTGTTCAGGAAGCCGTTCAGGAACTTGGAAATAATTTACAGGATGTAGATGTCATTCAATTAGAAAACACTTGTCCTGGAGATCGGCTAGCTTGGGTAACAAATAGTGATCTTATAAAGGGTCGACCGGGCAAAGAAAAAATTATTCATTTATGTTTGAAGAAAATAAAGGATAAATTTAAATTACAATTTGGTAAGGAATATGCGGGGAGCAGTCCTGAAGATAATCGTAAGATGAAAGAATTGGTGAAAGGTTTCCTGGTAAATATAGTCCTACCACATGAGTATGTTCATATTCAACAAGAATTAAAAAATAAGGGGGAATTTGGACCCTCTCCCGAGTCTGAGGCTGAAAGAGCAGAGGATTGGAAAGCTATGGAAGAATTTGGTATAAGAAGAGCAATGGTGGCAAGTATCGATCGTATAGCAGACAGGTTAGAATTATCCGGGTATATCAAAGAAGCTTATGATCTTGATATCATAGCGAATACCATGGAAAAAGAGGCTGACTTACAGAATTACTATGAGGGTATTATTGACAGCGTAAATAAGTCTATACATTCCACTTCCCAAATCCATCGGTTTTTACGCGGAGCTACTACAGATAAGTGGCCTCTTCCGGCTAACATGGATCAGGCTAAGGCTAAAGCTACTGCATGGAAAAAAGCTCTACTAAATGTGGTTAAGAACCCTGGCGATATTCTCAATATTGCTAAGAGACTTAAAATGAAAAGTGGTTTCTTGGCAGAGAATACGATGCCTATAGAAGAGTGGGCTGAACTCGCAAAAATGCCTATTCAGGCATTTATTGCTGCAGTAGATTCAGATACCGATTTTCAACCGCCACCGGGCAATGATGGGAACCCAAAGATATCTGAGTTTTGATTTGTCAGTGCTCATAATTTCACTGGAATCTAAGTTGATATATTTAGGCATCTCATTGAGTTTTTTACCTATGAACTCAAGTGCTTTTGCCTTAAAGTCCTCAATCTCATAAAGCTCCATATTGGAATACCATAGGATAGTCAAGAAAGTATCTTTTATGGTATCTCTGTGAGCTTTTTCCATAGTGAGGTACCCGGGTATAAACTCATTAAAGGAAATAGATTCCTCGATGAGCTCTTTAAGATTTTCTTCTGTAAGATTCTTGATTTCCATAGTACACCTACTTACCTATTTGAAGACGCCATTTGGCAATTTTATTTTTCCAGCCGTCATCTTCCGGATTATTGATTTGAAGAGGCATATCCTTCAATGAGGTATCAAACAAAAAACTTTTTACTTCTTCCCATTTTTCCGGAGTATATCCTACACAATCATGGTTTCCGATAAATTCTATCAGGGATTCATTTGGTGTTTTTTTTATTTTAATGATATCGCCCATAAGACTGGTATACTTAAAGTTCGGGAACTTAAATAATGCCCCATCAGACAGAGCTACATTTGTCTGATCATAAATAGAGGCAAGAACCTCAAGATCTTCAAGTGTATAGTTTATCATGATCCCCTCTTACTTACCAATCTGCATACGCCATTTAGCGATAGCAACTTTCCACGGCTCATTATCGTTGATAAAACAAGGCATCGAGTTAAGATTACTGCAGAAAACCATATCAAATACCTTTGTAGCTTCTTCGGCAGTAACTGTCAGAGCCCGGTATCCAAAAAATTCTTTAAGGGCTTCATTCGGGTCCCGATTTTCGACAAGACATCTCTCGATGATCTGTGCATTGTAGCCATCTTCCAAAGGATACGATGAATCGAATTCCTTCGCCAGCAGAGTCACTTCTTGTTCTGTGTATGTATTCATGATAGCCTCCTCAATAAAAATATACCAAAATAAAATGAATTAGACAACAATGAATTGTAATAATCTTTTCATTTTTGAATATTATGTTGTGGCTCTATCATAATTTCCATAATAGGGAGTAAGCTATGTCCGTATTAACTGAATATCTGGATAAAATTGCCAGTGACTTGGAATCCAAGGGATTACTTAAAGAAGCTGAAGAACTAGATGTTATTTCCAATACCATTGAAGCATTAGAAAAAGATGCTAAGGTAACAGCAGAGAATACCTTAGTAGCAAGAATTCTTTCTCAAATGCTGAGAAATCCTAATCCCGATACTATTAGTCGAGGATTCAGTACCATAGACAATAGTAAAATGTATACCCAGCTTGAAACTCTCGGGGATCGTAGCATCGAAAAATCTGTTGCGGCATATGATTTGGCAAAAAGAGTATTTGATGGGGATCCCACAAAAATTGATGCTATCATTACTCAGTTACAGATAGCTTTAAAATCCTTTATGGATGCTAAACCTATTATCGAACAGGCAATCGGTCAAACAACAGGTCAATATCACACTACAGCTCCCGAGCAGCAAAAACCTCAAGCCCCTCAGCAGCAAAAACCTATGGGAGTCCCTCCTGGTGGTTTTGTAGCACCCGCTAAAGGTGTGAATCCTAATGTTGCTCGACCTAAACAACCTATACCAGCAGCTCCTGGAGAATTGATTTTCCCGGCAAAGAAAAAAGGTCTTTTTTAGGGAAACGTGCAGTAGACAGAATATTTGATCAAACCTGATCATTTCATGAAAAAGTGATAGCTTTTTCGTGAAATGATGTTATATTACGAGTTGATATATTATGATAACATATAAATACAATATTCAAAACACTATAAATATTGAGAGCTATCTCAAACCATATAATAATGTGGTGCGCTATGCTTATAATAGGTTCAGGGAGAATCCTAATGTTCGTGTTGATGATGTTGTCAGGCTTGTCCAGACTGACCTTAAGCATATAGACAATTTAGACTTTTCATTGATTAGAAATGCTGTAATAAAAGCTGAATCTATGAAAGATAAAGATTCCGTTATTTTTGGTAGTAGAAAACTATTCAATGCTATAAAGTTTTTCAAGTATAAGAAGAATCCTAAGATTCCTTTAGATGAGTTGAAACTTAGATTCAATGATAAGAGATACAATAAACCGTTACTTTTGATTGGTTGTTGTTCTGATGGTGGTAATCGTAAGGCTGAGCTTGATGTTATTGATAATAACTCAGTTATAATCAAATTCAATAGGAAAACACATATTAGTGTTGAGTTGCCAAAGCTTAGCTCTAAACATAAAGAACATTTATCCATATTACAAAATTTATGTGAACAGAAGAAAGCTTCTTATTCAATTGAAATTAATAATACTAGCATTTCTATAATTTTTGATGAAAAATACATTTCACACAAAAATTTGAAATATTCTTTTATTAGTGATAGAATACTCTCTATAGATTTGAATCCTAACTATATTGGATTAAGCATCTGTGACTGGCATAATCCTGAACATAAAACTATAATTCATAAAGAAATAGTCGATATTACAAAGCTTAGTAATTTGAAACA
>CAZMCS010000071.1:0-1600 GCA_964565085.1 uncultured Muribaculaceae bacterium
TTAATAAAGAACTAAGTACTTCAGAACTTTCAATAGAAGTCGTACCAACTAGTATTGGTTGCCCTGTCTGATGTATTTTACTGATAGTATTTACTATTGAATTTAATTTACCTCTCATGCTTGAAAATATTAAATCAACTTTATCATCTCTAATAACAGGTTTATTAGTAGGAATACATATTACATACATATTGTATATATTTCTAAATTCCTCTTCTTCAGTCTTTGCAGTTCCTGTCATACCTGATAATTTATTATACATTCTAAATAAATTTTGAAATGTAATGGTAGCCATAGTTTTAGTTTCACTGTTTATTTGAACACCTTCCTTGGCTTCTAATGCCTGATGAAGACCTTCACTAAACTGACGTCCATGCATAAGTCTTCCGGTAAATAAATCAACTATGATAACCTTACCATCATCTATTACATAATCTACATCTTTTTTAAATGTATAATTCGCAGACAAAGCCTTATCAAGTGTATGAACTAATACACTGTTTTTTATATCATATAAATTATCTACATTTAATAATTTTTCCGCTTTGTTTACACCTGCTTCAGTAAGAGTTACTTTCCTTGTTTTTTCATCTACTACATAGTCTTCTGGTTTTAACTGCTTTGCTACTCTATCAGCAGTAACATAGTAATCTGCTGCCTTACTTACACCACCAGATATAATTAATGGAGTTCTTGCTTCATCAATTAAAATAGAGTCAACCTCATCAATAATTGCAAAATTTAATCCTCTTTGAACTCTTTGTTCTTTTTTAACAACCATATTATCTCTTAAGTAGTCAAAACCTAGTTCATTATTAATGGTATATGTAATATCACAAGCATATGCCTCTCTTTTTTCTAACGGAGTCATTTCTCTCTTATTTACACCAACACTTAAACCAAGGAAATTATAAATCTTTCCCATCCATTCTGCATCACGTGTTGATAAAAACTCATTAGTGGTTATAATATGAACACCTTTTCCTTCAAGTGCATTTAAATAAGCAGGAAGCGTTGCAGTTAATGTTTTACCTTCACCAGTTTTCATTTCCGCTATATTACCATAATGAATACATAATGCTCCAATTAATTGTACATAAAACGGCTTTTCATTAAGCATTCTGAATGCAACTTCACGTACAACTGCAAAAGCTTCCACTAAAATATCTTCTAAAGTTTCACCTTTAGACAATCTATTTTTAAATTCTTCAGTCTTTGCCTTTAACTCCATGTCAGTAAGTGATTGCATATTTCCATCTAACGCTTCAATTTCGTCTGCTATTTTTTGAAATCTAGTTAATTCTTTATATTCATGATCAAATAAACTTTTTAAAAATTTCATGTAAACTCACCTTCTCATATAATTCTATCATATATTTTATTATACTTAAAGGCAAATATTAACTACTTTTTAATAGATATTTTAATTATTAATTTATAAATTAAGTATATTAAAGTTATTAAGATTATTAGAGTAATATATAAGACAACTATGTAAAAGAAAGAACCAAAATAATTATAAAGATTATAAAGCACTGTTCCTTCTTCTCCACCCATTAAATACATATAATTTCTAGACATAATGATATTATAGAAATAT
>CAZMCS010000071.1:1700-5286 GCA_964565085.1 uncultured Muribaculaceae bacterium
TTTGGCTTTAATAAACATATTACAAGAACTACTAAATCAATATGACATATATGAAATGATAGTAAATATTCCCATTTAAAATCATAATAATATATGTCAAAACCATATCTTACACATCTGATGAGAATTATAGTTATTGCAAAAATTATACTAATTAACCTTTTTTTATCTGGAAATTTCTTAGCAGATAAAATAAAAGTTAATCCTAAAATTACTGCAATAAATAAAGCTAATACATGTTCAAAACTATATAAATCAAAATTACTTATCACTTATATCCCTCTATAATAATTATAATTTATAAAAGTTATTTATTCAACTGTAACACTTTTAGCAAGATTTCTAGGTTTATCTATATCACAATTCCTATTTTTTGCTATATGATATGCCATCATTTGAAAAGGTATTATAGATAATAATGGTTGGTTAAAATCATATGTAGCAGGAATATAAATAATGTTATCATATGCGTTTCTATCTATTGAAATACCAGCAGTAGTTACAACAATTACATAAGCGCCTCTTGTTTTAGCTTCAATAATATTACTTATTGACTTTTCACTTAAGTTTCTATCTGTCACTAAAGCAAATAAAGGAATTCCATTATTTATTAAAGCAATCGGACCATGCTTAAGTTCACCAGATTGAAACGCTTCACTGTGAATGTAAGAGATTTCTTTTAACTTTAAACTTGCCTCAAGTATTACATTAGAATCAATTCCTCTTCCAATAAAGTAAACATCATCTTTATTAAATGTCCTATTTGCGATTTTTATATACTCATCATTATTAATTACATTTACTAATTTTTCTTTAAGACTTCTTAATTCACCAAGTATTTCCTTTCTTTCTTCAATAGTTATTGCGCGTTTTGCTTCACTAAGTTTTAAAGCAAGTAAAGACAATATTTGAACTTGTGAAAAATATCCCTTAGTAGTTGCAACACATATTTCAGGTCCTGCAAGCATTGGCATGACAAATTTTACTTCTCTCGCTATTGTTGAAGAAGGTACATTTACTATAGCAAGCGTATCAACATTATTACTATTTGCCATTCTTAAACTCGCAAGTGTATCAGCAGTTTCTCCAGACTGACTTATTACTATTACCAAAGATTTATCATCATAGTAATGGTTTTTATATCTATATTCACTAGCAACTTCACTGGAAATATATAAATCTTTTGATTTATATGCAGCATGCTGTTCAATTAAATACTTTCCAACTAAACCTGCATAATAAGCACTTCCACATGCAACTATGTCAATGTGATTATACTTACTCAAATCAACTACATCATCACTAAATTCAAGATTAACCAAATACTTTTCATTTATTTTACCAATCAAGTCAATCTGATCATTTATTTCCTTAAGCATATAATGTTCATACCCCTGTTTTTTTGACTCCTCAGCACTCCATTGTGCATACAGAATTTCTTTATCAATAAGTTTCCCATTATTATAAGTAAATATTGCATCTTCATTCAACTTCACTATTTCATCTTCATTTATAAAAAAATATTTTTTAGTATATTTAAGTATTGCATCAATACTTGATACTACAAAGTTTTCACCTTCTTCAATACCAACTATTAAAGGACTGTCTTTTCTAACAGCATATAAATCTTTCTTATCTTTATCAATTTCATGAATTGAGGCATGGCTGACTCCAAATTGATTTTTAGCTTCCTCTATTGCTTTCATTGGATCTTCATTATAAAAAGAATCTATAAGTGCACATGCTACTTCAGTATCAGTATTTGTTTTAAAAGAATATCCTTTACCTTCAAGCATAGTTTTTAATTCTTTATAATTCTCAATAATTCCATTATGAACCAAAGTAACATTATTAACTTTATGTGGATGACAATTAATTTCATTAACTTCCCCATGAGTAGCCCACCTAGTATGAGCTATACCCATATTAACATTATCAAAGTCGCTTTTTTTAATTATTTCTTTTAAATTCGCTATTTTCCCTACACTTTTAATAACTTTTAAATCTTCACCTGATAAAAGTGCAATACCAGCTGAATCATACCCCTATATTCAAGGACTTCCAAACCATCTATAAGCACATTAACAACTTTTCTGTTGCCAACATATCCTATAATTCCACACATATAAAAATTCCTCCATTACAAAAAATATTTTATGATATATCTTTTGTAACAAGGAATATTTTGCTTTTTGTAATATATCTAACGACTCTAGCCGTAGTAGTACCCGCCGAACTTTCGATAACTACTAACCTCGTCAGTTTATAAATAAACACTGGCGCTTATTATATAATTAAACAACTATCCTCCCTATTAATTATCTAACTAATATAATTATACTACAATTTTCAAGATTTGAATACTTAATCTGGATCAGAGTAAATTATTACATCTCTTAATGTTTGTTTGTAATTTCTTCTACGTGTAAATTGAATAGGTTTCTCATTTGATATTTCTTCTCTTAACTCTAATAATATTTCTTTGAGTTTCTCATATGAAAAATAAGGTTGTGCTTGATTCAATATATATTCTTTTATAACGGAAGTAAATTTTGTATGGGTATATTTATTCCATAAATATTCTGCTAATAAAATTGTGTCATTTTCTTGAATACCAAGATAATAATCGCCTTCTATCATAGATTGGGTAAATAAACACCAATAAATGTAGAATAACTTCTGTCATTAAAAACATCTATAAAAATATTACGATTTCCCTTTCTTACAGCAATTGAAATATCATCTGGTCTTTTTTCAAATGTTACAGTATGAGTTTTATGGACTACATTTTTTTCATAAAAAGGCTTCGTTGTCACATTATCTAATAAAACAATACTTGGTTTAACAATAAATAAATCTTTTGCTAACATAAAATCCTCCTTGCAATAATTATAACATATTTTAAAAATACTGTATATGATAAAAATATAATTAAAAATATACATTCATATTAACATTTATGTATATTTTATATATAAAGTAAGAAAAATAAGTTAAAAAATATTTTTTTATGTACTTTTCTATGAGCATAAAGTATAATATCTTTTAGGTGGGTTTTAATGAATGAAGAAAATAAATATATTATAGATACTGAATTTATAAAAAAAGATGTAAATAAAGATATCTATTTAAAATGTTGTTATATAATACATGAAAAACTTGAATTAAGTGAAAATGATATTCAAATGCTTTTAGATTACTTAATTGATTATTGTAGCGCGTTACGATGGATAGCTGGAAGAATAAAAGATATAAAAAGAAATTGTATAAAAGTAGTTGATACAAAAAAAGTAATAAGCGATGGCGTTGAAGATCATTTGGCTCTTATAGTTAAATTTGCAGAAGATAAAATATACTTAATAGATCCAGAGTATAAAAAATTCTTTTTAAAAGAAAATTGTACTGAAGAAAAATATAATATTAAAAATAATGAAATAATTGATGCGCCACATCCTGGATATTATTACTTAACACACAGTATATTTATGTCAATAGCCGAAAAAATAATTAAAAATGGATATATTAAACTAAACCCTACAGTTGCTAAAGCATATATAGAAAGTTTCTTTACTACCCGAAAAGGACC
>CAZMCS010000072.1:0-5285 GCA_964565085.1 uncultured Muribaculaceae bacterium
ATTGTTGTTCTTCTCCATAAACTATTTTCTCAAGTTCACTAATGCGTCTTAATAAGTCAACATTAGTAACACCTCGAGGTGAAGTAGCTATATCCATTTTAGATTTTAAATTTCTTATTTCTACCTTAAGACCAGCGTTTTCTTCTTCAAGAATCTTTATTTCATTTGAAAGTCTTTTATTAATAGTCATAAATTCAGAGTAGTCTCTTATAATAACATCTAAAAACTTATCTACTTCCTGAGGTCTATAACCTCTGGCATCAATTTTAAAATCTTTTTCCAGTATATCATTAGGAGTTAAAAAAATCTTCTCTTCATACATAATTATA
Source organism: uncultured Muribaculaceae bacterium (assembly GCA_964565085.1). Lineage (GTDB taxonomy): Bacteria > Bacillota_I > Bacilli_A > RF39 > UBA660 > CAZKSN01. The sequence continues at coordinate 330 of CAZMCS010000072.1, forward strand.
GCCCCTTCTAACACATATAATTTTACAAAAAAAGTATCATTTTGTCAAATGTAATAATTACCATTTATATTTGACAAATAAAATATAATGTAATATATTAATTAAAATTATATTTATCAGGAGAGCAATATGAACTTTAATAATTTTATTAATGAGGCACAAAAAGAAACATCACAATATATAAAAAAAGTAATAGAGATCTTTTTTATAATTGAAAATCTAAAATTACAATGTAATAAATTTATTAAAAATAAAATCCAATTATATGAGTTAAATAAAAATGATAAATTCTGCCTGTCAATAATATTCGCAATTTTAACGACTCAATCAGACATTAGTGATATTTTTGAAATTGAAAACATATTTTACAACGATTTCTTAAATTATTTTAATATTGACAATATAAATTCACATTATTTGAGTGAGAAACAATATGAGAGAATCTTTACAGATTATTTAAATCCTATTATTGATAATATAAAAAATGATTATATAAAAATAAATAATGATAATATATTGCCAGAAAACATCATTTACTCTTTAATAGATAAAAATAAATGCAATTCAGATATTATAGATATTGTGTTTAGGAATCTTAACTATATAAAAGATGATATTCCATTAAGTTTACATAATGCATTTTTATTTTTAAATGGATTAATTAGAAATAATCAAAAAATAGTTAATATTGATTCATTATTGAAAGAAAAGAACATTGAAATTTATAATGGATATAATAAAAGTTTAATTGAAAATAAGTATAACTTTAATACAAATTCTTCAATTGGAACAGATATAATGAAAAATCGATATATGAAATTACTTAATTGTAAAGATTATAGAATAAATAATACTGTAAAAATAAATAACTTAATGCAAAACTTAATATCAATAATACAAAAGAATAAATCTGTTATAATAACATGTCAATCTGAATTTATGATAAATTCAATAATAAATGATTTAATTTATTTAATAAATAATCATGAGATATTGGGTTTTATTAACACTCCGTTAATTGAACTAAATTTCGAATTGTTTTTGGAAGATTTAAAAAATCATATAAAAAAAGAAAGAATAATAAAAGAATTTATAAAGGAAATAAAACAATCACCAGCAATATTTTATATTCATGACATTCAAAGTTTATTTCGTAACAATATTGTTTTTAAATATATCAAATCTTATATTAATGATGGTTCCATTCAAATTATTGGAAACACTACAGAATATAAATACAATGAATTTACTTATTTAAGAAATAATATTAAAAATTATTTTGAAAAATTAGAAATAAATAAACTAGAAAATATTATTGAAATTCTATTAAACTATATAAATAACTTAGAAAAAGAAAAAAATATAATATTCAATATCAATCAAATATCAAAAGAAAATATTTTAAATATTTTAATTCAATTAACCAGTCTTTCTAATGTTACATCAAATATAGATTTAATAATATCAATTTTTGAAAATGCCTTTGAATATGCAGAAAATAAAAATAGTGAATACTTAAAAATTGAAGATATAAATAGCGCTATTCAAAATTGCGAATATATTGATAAAACTATAAAAGATAAATATATTAATAAGTTATTAGATATTAGTAATAATTCCTATAATATTGATATATCTTTTGGAAAAATATTAAAATTTCCTACAATTTAATAATTGGTTCTTAATTCCCATATTATTACTTTTTCATTATTTATTCCAACTTCAGTATCAAAAACCGTAAATTCTACAATTATATCTTCAAGTTTCTTATTTATTATATAATTTATTATTTCTTTTAAACCAATAATATATTTTAATTTTTTATCATTAATATCTGTATTTAAATTATAATCCGGATTAATTTCTACATCCCTTAAAGAAAAATCTTTGTTTTTAGATGCTAACAAATAAATACTACCGTCACTTTTTAAAAGAATTTCTCCAACAAGCAATTGATTTTCTTTATAATTATAAGAACTAACATTTAAAGTAAATAGTTTTAAATTTTGTATTTCATTTAAAATGTCTTCTTTCTTAACTTTTAGATTAAAATAATTTGATTTCACTCTTGATTTATCACGCAAGGCATAATATTTTACATTATTATCACTAAGAAATTTTAAAACTTTATCACTTTCATTCTCTTTAAATAAACAATCAGCAAACTTATTTAATTTAAATTTATTAATATAATTTATACTTTCTAACTTATTAGAAATTTTTATATTCATTTCTTTCCTTTAGTTTGATAATCTTCAATTGCTGACTTAATAGCTTCTTCTGCTAAAACAGAACAGTGCATTTTTACTTCTGGAAGACCGTCCAGTGCTTCTGCTACTGCTTTATTTGTAAGTTCTAAAGCTTCTTCAATAGTTTTACCCTTTACTAACTCTGTTGCCATAGAACTTGTTGCTATTGCAGCTCCACATCCAAATGTTCTAAACTTTATATCTATAATCTTATTATTTTTTACCTTAATATAAACCTTCATTATATCCCCACATCTTGGATTACCAACTTGTCCAACACCTGAAGGTTTTTTTATTTCTCCGACATTTCTAGGATTTAAGAAATGATCCATAACTTTATCAGAATACATATTATTCACTTCCTTTTCTTACTTCTTCATATAGTGGAGACATATTTCTAAGTTTTTGTACAATTTTCACTAAATTTTCTATTAAATAATCTACTTCTTCTTTTGTATTATCAATTCCAAATGTTACCCTAAGTGAACCATGCGCGATTTCATGAGGAAGTCCAATAGCTAAAAGTACATGAGAAGGTTCAAGAGAAGAAGATGAACATGCAGAACCAGTAGATGCACATATTCCTACTCCATCTAAATTTAATAAGAGCCCTTCGCCTTCAATATATTTAAATGATATGTTCGCATTATTAGGTAATCTGTTAGTTCTATCTCCATTTAATTTTATATAAGGTATTCTTTTTTCTACTTCACTTATATAATAATCTCTAAGATTAATGAGTTTCTTATTATTTTCTTCAATGTTACTATATGCAACTTCAATTGCTTTTCCTAAACCAACTATTAAAGGTATATTTTCAGTTCCACTTCTTTTACCTTTTTCCTGATGTCCTCCATCTATCAATCTTTCAAATAAAACTCCATTTTTTACATATAATGCTCCAATTCCCTTAGGTCCATAAAATTTATGAGCTGATAATGATAATAAATCTATATTTAATTCTTTTACATCTATTTTAACACTACCAACAGCCTGTACTGCATCTGTATGAAATAAAACATCATTTCTTTTACAAATATCTCCAATTTCCTTCATAGGCTCAATAGTTCCTATTTCATTATTAGCATACATTATACTTACTAAAACAGTATCTTTCCTTATAGAATCTTCTAGTTCCTTTAAATTTATCATTCCAGTTTCATCAACACTTAAGTATGTAACTTCAAAACCTTCTTTTTCTAAAGTCTTACATGTATTTAATACTGCTGGATGCTCTATCCTACTTGTAATTAAATGATTCCCTTTAGATTTATTTGACATCATTATTCCCTTAATTGCAAGATTATCACTTTCAGTTCCACCTGAAGTGAAATATATTTCATTTGAATCTGAATTTAATACACTAGCAACTATTTCTCTTGAATGTTCTATTGCTTCTTTAGAGTGTTTTGAAAAATTATACAATGAAGAAGCATTACCATAATATTCATTGAAATATGGAATCATTGAATCCAATACTTCCTTTTTTACAGGAGTAGTCGCTGCATGATCAAAATATTTTATATTCATATTAATCCCTTCTATTTAATTTTATTTATATATTCTAAATATATATTTCTTAATTCTTCTGTTTGTTCACTTGTTAATGCCTCATAAGCATCTTTTTGTGATTCTACTGTTCCAATATGGCAACCAAGTATTTCTCCACTTTTTATAAATACTACTGTTGGAGCCAATAGTCTTTTTTCACCAGTTTTAACTTTTTTTCCAGATTCATCTGTTAAAGTATAGTCATTTAAATATGAATCCAATAAATCTAAAATAATGTAATAATCATCGGTTCCAGTATATTCTAACTTTGATTTTCCTTCTTCATCTAATATATAAGAACTTCGAATATTTAAAATGTTCAAGTAATTTACATTAGTTTCCTTTTCCTTAGCAACTTCTAAAAGCACTGGAACTGCAGTTCTACACCAAGGACAATTTGGAAAGCCAAAATATATTATACCTGTTCCATTTTTTATAAGATTAATAATTTCTTCTTCAGTTCTATATTTTACAGTATTCTTTTTACTTATATTGAGCACCGAATAAGTTCTAGTTCCCGATACATTAAACATTCCGTTAAACGCTTCATATTCATTCTTAAATTTTATAGCATCACTTTTTTTATTTAAAAAGAATAATGATACAATTGCTAAAATTATTATTAATACAATTACTAATATCTTTTTCATACTAACCTCTTTTCTCATATTCATCTAAATATGAATACTTTTTATTATTTTTTCTATAACCCATTATAGCATCTAAGTTTATATTATCAGAACTTTTATATATGTTGTAATCTATATTTGGATTAATTTCTCTTAATTTCTTTAATATACTTTTCATTTCCAATCTTTTAGATGTTCCTTCATCATTTGTAGAACAAGCTTCTGTAAATCTACATGCACAGTTAATGAAATTTAACTTATTACTTTTTTTCCACATATTAATACTTTCTTCTTTTATAAAATACATTGGTCTTATAAGTTCCATACCTTTGAAATTCTTACTATGAAGTTTTGGTAGCATTGTTTTATATTCTCCACCATAAAATATATTTAATAAAATGGTTTCTATTACATCATCAAAGTGATGAGCCAAAGCAATTTTATTACATCCCAGTTCCTTCGCCTTGTTGTAAAGATGTCCCCTTCTCATTCTAGCACATAAGTAACATGGATTACCTTCTGTTAAA
>CAZMCS010000073.1:0-5277 GCA_964565085.1 uncultured Muribaculaceae bacterium
TTATTGCATCCTGACCCATCATAGCATCTATAACTAGCAATGTTTCATGAGGATGTACTTCGCTTTCTATATTTACAAGTTCTGCCATTAATTCTTCATTTATTTGAAGTCTACCAGCAGTATCTATAATTACATAGTTAAAATTATTTTCCTTTGCATATGCAATTCCATTTTTTGCAATTTCAATAGGGTTTCCTTTACCTTCTTCATAAACATCTATATTTAAACCTTTTCCAATACTTACTAACTGATCTATTGCTGCAGGTCTGTAAACATCACATGCAATAAATAACGGTCTCTTATTATGTTTTTTTCTAACTAAGTTTCCAAGTTTTCCTATAGTTGTAGTTTTACCACTTCCCTGAAGACCAATAAGCATAACTATAGTTGGATTCTTACTAACTTCTAAAGGAGAATTATCTTTACCTAATAATTCTACTAATTCATCTTTAACAATCTTTACAAATAAGTCTCCTGGCTTAATACTTTTCTTTACTTCTTCACCAAGTGCTTTTTCTTTTACATTTTCTATAAATTCTTTAATAACTTTATAATTAACATCTGCTTCCAGTAATGCAAGGCGAATTTCTCTCATCATCTCGCCTATATTAGATTCAGTAATAGTACCATAACCTTTTATTTTACTTAATACATTCTGAAGTCTTTCAGATAGTGTTTCAAACATTTTTTATGCCTCCGATTTAATATCACAATTAGGACATTTAATATCTTTATTTTTTTCTACTAAAAGTTCTCCACATTTAGAACATTTTTCTCCAGTTGGTTTATCCCATAATGCATATTTACATTGTGGAAAGTTTGTACATCCATAGAATATCTTCCCCTTACGTGTTTTCTTTTCAATAATAGTTCCTTCACATTTAGGACATTTACATACTTCTACAATTTTCTTTTCTTCTTTTTTAATATATTTACATTCAGGATAACCACTACATGCAGTAAATTGTCCAAATTTTCCATATCTTATAACTAAGTCTTTACCACAATCAGGGCACTTTTCTCCAGTAGAAACTGGTTCATCTTTTTCCATTCCTTTGAATGCTTTTTCCACTAAAGGAGCAAAATCATTATAAAACTTTTCTAAAAGTTCATACCAAACTTCTTTTCCTTCAGCAACCTTGTCTAAGTCTGTTTCCATATCAGCTGTATACTTTACATTTATAATGTTACTAAAAAATTCCTGAAGTTTATCAGTAATAGTTATTCCAATATTTGTAGGAATAAATTTCTTGTTAAGTACTTCAACATATTTTCTAAGTTTTAAAATATCAATTATCTTAGCATATGTACTAGGTCTACCTATTCCAAGTTTTTCTAGTTCCTTAATTAGTTTAGCTTCTGTATATCTAGCAGGTGGTTCTGTAAAATGCTGTGACTTATCTATACTTTGAGCTACCAGTACTTTAGATTTATAACTTTCAAAATCAGGAAGTATTTTATCTTCGCTTTCTTCATATTCAGCATAAACACTCAAATATCCATCAAATACAAGTATTTGACCAGTTGCTTTAAATATATAGTCATTATTTTCCAATAATACAGTAGTCGCTAAAACTTTAGCATCACTCATTAGAGAAGCTAAAGAACGAGTATATATAAGTTTATAAAGTTTAAATTCATCGGTAGTCAAGTATTTTTTAATTGCATCAGGTTTTCTTTTTATACTAGTTGCTCTTATTGCTTCGTGAGCATCCTGAACATTATCTTTATTTTTAGTTTGTTTAACATAACCTATATATTCTTTTCCATAATTAGATGCAATAAAACCTTGTGTTTCCTTTACAAAAGAATCAGAATATCTAATAGAATCTGTTCTCATATATGTAATTAAACCTACTGTTTCATCTTCAAGATCAATACCTTCATATAGTTTTTGTGCAATCTTCATTGTTTTTGAAGCACTAAAACCTAATTTATTAGATGCCATTTGCGTTAAAGTACTTGTTGTAAATGGAAACTTACTTTGTTTCTTTTTCTCCTTACTTTCTACACTTTCAATATTAAATGCTTTTGAAAGATTTTCTAATATTTCATTTGCTTCCACTTCATTTTTTATTTCAATTTCTTTACCTTTATATTTTTCAAGTATTGCAGTAAAATCTTTAAAATCAGCCTCAATAGTCCAGTATTCTTCTTCTTTAAAAGCTTCAATTTCTCTTTCTTTATCTACAATAAGTTTTAATGCTACACTTTGAACTCTACCAGCAGATTTTCCTTCTGTTTTACTTTGCATTAACTTACTTAATCTAAATCCAATAATTCTATCCAATATTCTTCTTGATTCCTGACTGTGCACTAAATCTTCATTTATTTCTCTAGGAGTTTTAAAAGCCTCTACTATCGCATCTTTTGTTATTTCATTAAATACTACTCTTCCATAAGTGCCTTTCTTTAACTTTAAAGCATCCTTTAAATGCCAACTTATAGCTTCTCCCTCTCTATCAGGATCAGTTGCTAAAATAACTAAATAACTTTCTTTAGCTTGTTTCTTTAAATCAGTTACTATTTTACTTTTCCCTTTGATTACAGTATAGTTGGGTTTAAAATGATCTTCTAAATCAACTCCCAAACCAAATTTACCAGAAGTAGCCAAATCTCTTATGTGTCCTTTACTTGATAGTACTTTGTAATCTTTACCTAAATATTTCTCAATTGTCTTACTTTTACTTGGTGACTCCACTATTACTAAATTTTTCATATATCTCCTTTATTTTATTTTACTATATAAAAATGAAATTTATTTCTTTCTTTTATTAATTATTATATTAAACTAATAATTTTGTCAAGTCTTTAAGTAATTAATTATGTCAACAAAGAAAAAACACATGAATAAATGTGTTTTTATCTCTCATTCTTTTTATATACTAGATGCATTCAACAAATGTATCATTTAAACATCTAATGCTACATAAACAGTTTATGTCCATTGTAAATATAGAATCAGTTGCTACATAAGGAGAAGTTCTACATTCTTCGCCTTCATTACGCGCTAATACTCTAAAAGTAGCACAGCAACCATCAATCTTTTCTAGTCTAAATACTGAAGAACATTCGTTTTGATTAACATTTACAGTACAATCTGTATCTGTTCTTGATGTTGGCATTTTCCAAGGCTCTCCGTTTCCACAGCATGTATAAAGCATTATTGGTCTGGTATTGCATACAATACATCTGCCTCCTCCTCCAAGTGCTGGTCTGTCACAAGAATTTAAACACGCACTTGGGTTTGCATTTGCCTGTAAGACACAAATAACTTGCAATATTTCAGCAATGCAGTTATTACAGCAGCAAGGATCACAGCAGCCTTTATCATTATCCCTATTACACATATAATCCACCCCTTCATTTCTATTCACTTATAACATATGTATTTAATGTAAAAAGAGTGATTACCTTTTACCCAATAAAAAAAGATTTCTATTTTAAAGTTTTTATTATATAATAATATTAGGTGATTATATGGATTGGCAGTATGTGATTATTTTTGTAGTTTTATTAATAATTGCTTTAATAATCATTAAAATTAAAAGGAAAGATTTCTCTATAGAAATAAATAAGTTAATACAATGTTTGGGTGGTAAAAGTAATATAATTGATGTTGAAGTAAATTTCTCAAGATTAAAAGTTACTTTAAAGGATATGGAAATAGTAGACAAAGAAGGCATTCAAAAACTAGGCGCTAAAGGAATAGTTGAAGTAGACAATCAATTAAAAATAATATTTGGAAGTAACTCAAAACAACTTAAAAAATATATAGTAGATTTAAAGTGATAAAATTCATCACTTTTTTCTTTTTTTCGACAAAATACGACAAGTAAGAATGATAAAATCTTTTTAGGTGATAGAAATGTTATACTTAGAACACTTTATTATTTATATAATTATAGTATTATTTCCTATTTTAATTTATTTGTTTTATGTTGCGTATAGGAAAATATTAAAAGAAAAAGAGAAGTCTTTATATTTAGAAATCGCATTATTTTCCTCATTATGTTTCAGTATATATTTACTTAATATAAAAGTAGTTCAATTCTGTTTTTTTCTTACAATTATTCCATTATTATTAAGTTATTTATACAAAAAAAGTTATATTTCTATAATTATGAGTATTATCTTATGTGAATTTTTAAGTAAACTTTATAATTTACCTATTTATTTAATAATAATTGGATTTATCTTATATTACATATTATATTTAATTTATACTAAGTATAATAAATCTAGATTATTCTTTACAAATGGATTTTATGTAGTATCAATTTTAATTATGTCAGTTTATTTATTTATATTTTTAAAAATAATTGATATTACTATTATAAGTGAATTTATTATTAATACAGTATTATTTTATTTTGTAGTATTTATTATAAATTTATTGATAAGTAAAGGAGATGAAATATTAAATTTATATAATACTATGCAAGATTTTGAAAATGAAAAACAAATAAAAGTGTCTTTATTTAAAATTACTCATGAAATAAAAAATCCAATTTCTGTTGTTAAAGGATATTTAGATATGTTTGATGTAAATGATAAAGATAAAAGTATAAGATATGTTTCAATAATAAATCAAGAGATTAATAGAACTTTAAACTTATTAAATGATTTTATGCAATTTACTAAAATAAGTCTTGAAAAAGAAGAAATGGATTTTAATATTTTATTAGATGATGTGAAACAAATAGTAAAACCTTTATTTGAAAATAAGAACATTAAATATAAATTTAAGACTGAGGAAGATATATTTGTATATGCAGATTATAACAGACTTAAACAAGTTGTATTAAATCTAATAAAGAATGGAATTGAAGCATGTAGAAACAATGGAATAATTTTAATAACAACCTATAAAGATGAAGAAAAACTTTACATAATTATTAAAGATAATGGAATGGGGATGACAAGAGAGGAATTAAATAAAATACATACTCCATTTTACACAACTAAAGAAAATGGAACAGGTCTTGGAGTATGCTTGTCCAAAGAAATTATAGAAGCACATAAGGGGAAATTAAACTATAGTTCTATAAAAAACAAAGAAACTATAGCAAAAATAGTGCTTCCTCTTTCAAAAAGCTAAGTTTTAATAGATAAAAGGTGGCGGTCCATATACTACTGGTGGCCCATAAACAGGTCTTGGTCTATATGGATTAAAAGCTGCAGTAGCTACTCCTCCTGTTAAAGCACCTAAAAGAAAAGGGCCAGCAAATGGAACTATTCTGTTATTACTATGGTATACATTAAAATTACCATGTC
>CAZMCS010000074.1:0-429 GCA_964565085.1 uncultured Muribaculaceae bacterium
TAATGATCTTATGGTGGTGAATAGTCAGTCACTGGCAGTGCTTGAGATTATTGATCGTTTGGAAGAGCTTTTTAAGGACAAACAGTTTAATGGTGATATAGATAAGATGATTGATGTAGTTGATAGTGTTCTTCCACCGGTGAATTATTTCCAGAACAAACTTGATGATATCAGGGAGCAGTTGACAGCTTTAGGTCTTACTAAGGCACAGGCTTCTATGATATTAAGTAACGATCCGGATAAGCTTACCTTTGACAATCCTATAAATTCTATTCTTGAAGAAAAGCGTAAGAATTTATCTGCTATAGAAAAGCAGATAAGTGATTCTGGAGAGACTGATGAGCTGAAGCTCATTAGGGATCATGCCCAGAAACAGGTAAAGCAGCTTGAGGATATTTCTTCTAAGGACATGTCTGGATTAAAGAATGC
>CAZMCS010000074.1:466-5237 GCA_964565085.1 uncultured Muribaculaceae bacterium
GTTGAATCTTATATGGGGATGGTCAGTGAGTATCGTACTAAGATTAATGATACTTTTGCTGCCGGAGGTATTTCTGATTCCAAAGTTATAAAAGAGTTTACAGATTTAGTAGACGATCTTGCATTACGTTTTAATCGTTTGGCTAAAGAGGAGATGTTCCGGGCAAGGTGGAAGGGTCGAAGTGGGTATATGGTTAAGAATTTAGGTAAGGCTCCGGCACCATCTGCAGCACCTGGTACAAAGGAAGCTGCGGCATCTGCTAATGATTCAGCGTACAGTAAGAAGTTACAGGACTATCGTGGTAAAGGGGTACTGAATTCTTATCAGGGTATTAAGACGATTATTGAGGATGATACGTTATTACCAGCGATAAGATCAAAACTCATTAGTATTTTGAATCTTTCTGATTATACAAACGAAATTCAGGCTATTCTGAATTCGACTGAAGATTTAGAGACTAAGAAGAATACGATTATAAATCTCATAAAGGGTCGTACGTTTGGTAATGTTTCTGGGCAGCAGCTTGCTGGGGCGATAGCCAATAAATCTACAGAAGCAGAATTGGAAGATTTCCTCACGAATCCAAAGAATGTTCTCAATCAACCTCGGCGTCAGTATGAGGATGTTGTTTCTGCGGATATTGATTTAGATGTTGCGATTAAGACTATAAATCAGTTAAGGTCATTATCGAATAAGATGGATCTTAAAGATAAGGAATCTGAGGCTACGGAAGTAATGAATTGGATAGCTGATCTCAATAATCATTTTAAGGCTCCAAGTAAGAAGATGGCATCCGAGATATTGAAAAAGGTTGCATCCTTTCTTATAACATCGAATGAGCTTAAGACTCCAGAGGAGAAGCAGAAAGCAAATCCTAAAGGATACGGTAAGGATTATGAGAAATATCAGAGCCCATCTGGAACTGGTAGTGATAGACCCTATCCAACTATAGGTGATGCTGAGTGGATCATATATCGTGAACGTCTCACCAAAATGGGTAAGAAATCTCTCAAAAAATTTTTAGAGGATCCTACTTTCGTTGCTGTATTTATGGAGGAGATGGAAAAGGCGGGGTTGAATAAAGGTATTCTTGAAGGAGGTAAAATGCCTCCTGTAGATATTGATAAGGTATTGGAATCAGTTATAAATAAGGTGACAGGTAAGAGTGGTGGTTTCGAGAATATTTTGCCTAGCATGGTTATGCAAGAGTATAAAGGTAAAAAAGATATACAGAGTGTTAAAAAAGAGTTGGATGAGGCTTTAGATCGTAGGGCTGATCTTAATACAAAAATTTTTATGACTGAGGAAAGGTACATCCCTAAACTTACAGAATTTGCTAACTTTATTGAAAACCCTATTGCCGGAGTAGTGAATAAGCTGATGACCGGTGATGTGCATCCCAGTTATCAGGAGCCTGAAAAAAAGGAAGATGTAATTTGGGAGAGAGACAAGGTAGAGCCTGAAATAGTTGATACCAACAATTATCAATCAGTGCTGTCCAGACTTTATGACCGGTACCATTCTCCCCGTGTAAAACATGAAAATAAATTCACTGAGGATAGGTTTAAACAGGCTGCTGGAGTTGCTGATAAGATTAATGAGACTGATGAGCGTATCCGTAAAATGTTACCTACCAAACCTGAGGGTGTAGAAGTACGGAGAAAAGAATTTTCAGAGACATCAAAGAAAAAGCCTACGGATTTTTTTCGTGAGTACCAGGTCTGGAAAAAGCGCCTTAAAGATATGAAGAAATCGGTGGATTCTACAAAAGATCCATATAAGCGTCTTGTTGCCATTGACAAGTATTATGCTTATATGTTATCGGTTATTAATAATATCGATAACTTTTTTGATTATCAGGATCCTGTTATTAAATCTGACAGAGAGACTATAAAAAATTTAGAGGCATACCTGAATTCTGATGAGGGTAAAAAAGAGCGCTATCATGATGTCTCTATGGTTAAACTAAGAGATCTCAAGAAAAGTTTTTCTGATCAGGACAGATTGTATTCAACGCTTCGTAAGACACACGATGATCTTGATGCTGTCCGGGATATTACTAATGAAAGTATTCATGAAGTTCGTGATGATATTGAAGAGAAGGAATTTAAAACTTTGATGGAAGTTGCGGTATCTCCGGAACTGGTACCTGATAAGAAAAAAGAACGTGAGATACTGCAGCGTGCCCGGGAACATGAGAAGGGTTTATCCTTCATTATCGACCGGTACACCTATAAGAAAAACATGAACAAAATCATGGAGTACAAACCTGAGAAGGATAAGGTGGAATGGGGTATTGATTTCAGTAATCCTACGTTCTTGCCCCCTGAAAGGAAAAAAGAATTAGAAGATGCTGTTAAAAAATCCGAAGAGATGGCGAACCAGCTAAAGTCAAGGATTGATTATGAGCATAAATTGTTAGCTTTGAAAACTCTTGAAAAAGAGCTTGAGGACATCACAAAAGTTAAAAATGAAGTAGCTAAAAGAGTATTGACTTATGAAGAGGCTCTGAAAATGGTTCCATGGAGTCAGACTATTTCTAATTTCAGAGCTATCGTTGAAGATTCTAAAAAGGGTACTATTTCCGATGATATGTGGAAAACGCTTAAAGAAGAGATGGATAAACTGGATGCTAAGGTCCCTCCAGTCTTTAATGACGTTAATGATATGGAAAAGAAGCTTCGTGAGGCTGAGAAAGAAAAAAATAAAGATACCGCTTATATTGAGTCCTTGAATAAAAAGCTTCAGGATCTTATTGAAGTTTATAAGCAACAAGCTGAGCAGCTTAAGACTGAGGTCACGCCCGCTAAAGAGATTGATCCCCAGAAACTTGAGCGTATTAAACAATTGGAAGAAAGAATTCCACAGCTTAAAGCAGAGCTTGAAAAAATTCGTCCTCCTGAGGATGTAAAAAGAAATCTTGAGAATATTACGCAACTTTTGTATCGTATACGTCTTATGGATACAGATCCGATAACAAAACCCAGGACTCTTCCAGAAAAAGTAGCTATTCTTGAAAAGAAATTAGGTGCTTTAGAAGATTTAAAGAAAATCAACTTTAAAGTTCAGCCGGGATCTGAAGAGCAGCAGATGTTGAGGCGATTTTTGGCTGAACTTGAGCATCAAATTAGTATCACCCGCAGAGAGCTTGAAAAGTTTAGCACAGCTCAACCTGGGGCAGCTAAGACTGCTGCATTTGAAGATCCTAAGCGTGACCTTTCCCCGATTGAACGGGCACTGGAAGAGAGGGGTAAAGAGCCTCCACCGTTTATTAAAGAAATCAAAAAGCCTAAGGGATGGGAAGTAGTAGAAGATTTCTTCAACAACGTAAAGAGGGAACATAGCAAGTTAAAGGAAAAAAAAGAAAAGGGTATGGTATCCCCGTTGCGTTCTGATTTTATTGAAGACAGAATAAATCAGTTGGAACAGGTGGCTAAGGCTGTAGATACATACAAAAAACAGCTTATTTCTATGGATTGGTGGGCACCAGATCCTAAGGATCCGAGTAAAAAAATAAACTATAAGGAGCTGGTACCTTTTGAAGAAACTATGAATCGTTTTGATGAGTTGTTATTTGAGTATCAGGATCAGATCCGTAAGTATACAAATCAGAGGGATGACACTGATAAAAGAATATCAAAACTGCAGCAAGAGTATAGAGAACTTGAGCAGTTGTTTGATCCGGATACTGGTAAATTTAAAGGTATGAGTCCAGAAAAGATCAGCAGTCTTAAAAATATCTTTTTGAGGATGTTATATCGGGATCTTGAGTCTAAGTGGGCTACGAATGTCGGGAAACAGTTACCGGTGTTTGGAGATAGAGACACTGATTGGTATAATAACGTTTACCATACGTTTAAAGAAATTGCTAATGCCAGAAGTAACAAAAAAATGCTTGGTATCATTAACAAATATAAGCAAGAGACTCGATCAGATATGGATGATATTGTCAACCGTAAAAGATCTCAACAGCTAAGAAATGATATTGAGGACCTCAGAAAGGGTTATGAGAGATTCGGTATTGACCCAGCGATCAGTAGTAGGATCAAGGATCTTGAGACTCGTTTAGAGACTGTTATTAAACAGGAAAAACAGATAGACCGAGTATTTAATTTCATGGGTACTGCTTCACTGGTCAAGATGCAATCCGATTTTGAGCAAATGCTGAAAGATCGTATCGAGGAACTCAGTAAAGCACCAGTGGATAAGTCGACTCCTAAGGGGGAAGATTTGGCTAAGGATAATGAGCTTGAAGTGGTTGATGTAGATCTTACTGATGAAGCTGATGAAGAGCTGAACAAAGCTTTAAATCAAGTAGAGGAGGCTTTACCGGTTCTCGTGGAAAATAAAAAAGACACGGAAGAAATTGAGAAAGGTATAGCTGAACTTAGTAAGGCAATGAGGGAAGAGCGTAAGGAACCCACAGAAGTTCCTACAGGGATTCCCACGGAAAAAGCTCCAGAACAAAAAGTAGCGTATGATAAGAATCATCGTGATTTTAATCTTAAGATCCTGTATGGTTCCCATATGCAGAGTAAGATAGCAGAGATGTTATCAGATGAGATAAAATAACAAATAAGACTCCTCTCTATTTAAGAGGGTGCCTGGAATGCAGACCAAGCACCCTTTTTTATTTCGGATTTCAAAGAATCTTATTTTAAGATTTATTATTGAAATTTAATCGTCGGTACCATCATCAGAAGTTGTATCAGAATCATTAAGCGCTCTCCCGAACTGATACATAAGATTGTTGATAGTGATTGTGGGAACT
>CAZMCS010000075.1:0-5196 GCA_964565085.1 uncultured Muribaculaceae bacterium
ACACCCGTATCTTTCTTTGTAATTATCGGCGGATTGGAAATGGTTCTCTCTTTTAATGGCGCAGACGCTGGAGAGGGTTGTTTTGGGGATGGTGAAAACTGTTTGTTTACGGCATCGTGCGGTTTTGCTGTCGTGGCGGCACCTGCCGTCGATGCAGGGAATATTTGCTTTTCAACTATACCATGCCTCTTCATGACATCCGCCTTTAAAAAGGCTAACTCCATAACGGTAAAATCATGCGCTCGCTTTGAGGCAGAATTGTCTTGTTGGAAAGACTGCGTTTTTTTCTTATTTATTTTCCCCATCGCTTATTCCCCTGATTTAGGCCACACGAACAATTCCAAGACAAACGTCTTCTTTATAATGCTGAAGTTTTCTCCCTTCTTCAATCAGACGCATTTTATCCTTGACCCTGATTTCCATTTTCTCAATTTTACCCCGGGTGGGGGCCAACATGGTTTTGTTCCCTTTCTCCTCATGTTTACGGAATACTTCCAATAATTTTTCCCGCTGCCGTTCCATATGAAGTTTTAATGTTTTTTCCTGAAGATCAGCCCTGTCCTTATTTTCATTTTCCAGAAGAGAAATATAACCAGAATAGTCTTGTTCGGCTTCGTCCATACACTCTTCAAGGGTCGGCACAAGCTGAGAAGTATCCACCTCATTTGCTGCTGAAAGCCAGTCGGTCCCAAACTTTGCCGCAACATTCACCAACCGTTCTGCATCATCTTCACCGAGAAACGCTGCGCCTGCCTTGCAAGATTTGGCGTAATAAACTAATCGCTCAATATCTTTCAGTCCTTTTACAGTCCAGCGCTCGACATAAAATAGATAATCTTGCGGTGCAAGGGCAGATACCTCTTTGTGGTTCAGGTGGAGACTCACGGTAGGATAATGAACTATTTCAGACTGGCGCAGGCGCTCCTGAATGCTTGTGCTTACAAACCGGGTAAGAGGATGAAACTGATTAATGTTTTCGTACTCAGTGATCCTTTTTTGTGGCACCTGATTCTTAAACTGACAACGTGCAGGCTTAGCGCCAGCCTGTGTTATCCTGGTCTGGCCGGTAAGACGATTAGCCTTTATGAAACTATCGAGGTCGAAACGTGCATTATCGGATAATTTAATTTCAAAAATCAGATCATCTTGATTCAGCTGACGAAACTCACATCCCGGATAATTTGTATTGAAGAAATCACGCATATATATCCAGAGATCTTCACCGGAAATCCACCGTCCCAGTTCCCGCGCCGCCTTTACTTGATGCAAAATATAATCACCATGGGCAATGAGGTTGTTCGCATTTTGCTCCAGCCGTTCTTCCTCATCGCGCAGGTTGGATATTGCCTGTGCGGTCTGAGAAATACGCACCTCTTCTTGCTCTTTGGAAAGCGACCCTCTCAATAAGTCAATCGTAAGTTTTTTTATCTCATCCCCGAGAATCGCCTCAAGTCCCCCTAAGGCATATTCAAAAATACCCAGGCGCATATACAATCGTTCATGAATACGGGCATCAATGGTGTCGGCATAAAAAATATTCCAGATGGTTATTTTAGGAGAAGTCTGCCCAAGCCTATCAATTCGACCGATGCGCTGTTCCACTTTCATCGGATTCCAAGGCAGGTCATAATTCACTACGACGCGAGAGAATTGCAGATCGATACCCTCACTAGCCACTTCCGAGGCCAAAAGTACACTGGGACCATTAGGTCTCTTGAATTGCTCGATAGCCTCATTCTTATCAACAGAGCCGCCGCCAACAAGCACCATGCTGCTGATCCCTTCAGAAGAAAGTCTTTCGTGCAGGTATTTCAGCGTTGGCCGAAAATAGGCAAAAACAACGATTTTTTCTTTTGGATGATCTTTCAGGTATTGTTTCAGCTCGGTGCTCAACCTTTTATATTTTGAATCGTTATCCCACAGTTCCTGAAGATCGCCAAGCTCGTTGGCATTTTCAAGAAGGGTCTGGACTAATGGGCCAATGTCATCAATGTTATCGGCGTCCTCACCAAAATCTTCGTATATCGCGTCATGCTCGAATTTCCGCCGCTGCCACTCACGAAGCGCCGCCGGCATGGAACTGGATATCTGGCGTTGCGGGGTCACCAACAAAAATCCTTCATGTGCATCGCGTTCAAGGCAATATTGCCGGACAATGTCCGTTACTTTAGTATAAAATTCGGCTTCTACTTGCGTGAGTTCGACAATTTCGGGAACCGCTTCTCGGATTACGCGCCACTCCGTCACTTCTCGTTTGCGGGTCCGCGTAACGGCACGGCCCAACAAATTGATGATTTCAAGCCGATGAGCCAACTCACTTCTATAAGCAGTGCTTTGCAGGTCATTTGAATCGGGAGGGGCATCCAGGATAGCTTGCAGCTGTCGATTGGTACTGAGCAGGGTGTGTGACTTTGCTTCGTTCAGTTGTTCAAGAAATTCCCCAACATCAACATTGCCACGTAGAACCATATCCCGCGCACGGATCAGCGGCGCATTGGCTTCAAGTATGTCGTCAAATACATGCTTTTGATTAAAAGAATCTTCATCAACCAAATTAAGCTGTTGGTAAAGGTCTTCATTCTTCAGATGAATCGGTGTTGCGGACAGCAGTACAACATGGTCGGACGAATCCCTCAGCAGACGACCGAGTCGCGATGTCATGCTTTCGGGATTACGGAGATAGTGAGCCTCATCGACGATCAGAAGATCCAGCAGCGGCTCTTCATCAGCGTTTTCAGTTAGAAAACGCGCAAGTTTGGTCGATACCTTATTGGCAAAACTCTGGTCTTCCTCCCACCTGCGGTTAGGCCGAAGTCCTTGCATGCTGGCAACAATTGCAAAATCGCTCAGATTTCCTGCCTTGTAATCTTTGAAGACTTGCAAAACTTCACCGGTATCCATTATGCTGGCGGTAATTCCGAAACGCCGTTGCAGTTCGAGCTTCCATTTTTCCCGGAGCATAGCAGGGCATAGCACCATCAATCGTCTTGTATCGTATCTGCTGCGTAACTCCGTCCAGATCAAGCCGGCTTCGATGGTTTTTCCAAGACCAACTTCATCAGCAATCAGAATGCCGCCACTGGGCGAGTCGAGAAAATTAAGCACCGGCTTAAACTGATAAGGATAAAAGTCGGTGTTGGTCGTTTCCATGCTGTAGATGAGATCGGCCAGACGGCCGCTTAAACGGATGTGGGTAATAGCGCCACGCAAATCCCGCGACCTTCCGAATTTGCCTTGTTTAAAAAGATCTAAAGCGTCCTCGACTTCATTGCCGACTATTTCAAGCTGCTTTTCAGATATATATTGAGAACTATCGAGAAAGGTGACCTGCCAGAAAGTTCTACCGCCCCTGGATCGCGATTTCCCTGTGGTGATGCCTTGGCGTCCTGGATCTGATACCAATCTTACGCGGGTTCCTGGGGTCATTTATCCGTGTCCTGTTATTATCAATGGTTGAACAACGTTGATGATATTTTGTTTGCGGCCGCAATACTTAAAGAAGAATAAATATGGCCAGGTTTTGAAGTATAAGTTCTCTGATTCCCCCGACATTTATATTGCCCGCCTTCATACAATTTTAAATACACATTGCAACAAACAATTTAAGCTTTAGATTGCATATTAGAAAATTCATTTCAGTCAACGTTTCAGACTACCAGCCGTTTGATAGATGAAACATCGAATAAATGTGGAATAAACAACCTCTCCCTCGCCCTGGTAATCGCTACATAAGTCAAATTTCTGATCTGTTCTTCCGTCCATCGCACTCCTTCAAGCCAGTCCAGTCCTATGACAAAAACGCAGGCATAATCAAATCCCTTCACGCTGTGGATGGTGGAGATCGTCACGTTTTGGGTGGTCACGTCATAGGACCGCTTGGCACGGTAATCCCCTGCAATCCAGTTACAGCAGATGCCATGTTTCTCCAGCGCGTGTGTTATTAAATCGGGTAGATGAATGCCTGGTAAGCGATCCGGCGATTTCTGCGTGTAGATGACTGCAATCTCGGAAAGCGAGTAGCCCTTATCATGGTGCAGATGATTTATCTGTTTTGCAATGTAGTTGATCAATTCATCCAAATTGGTAAGCTGCCGGACTTCAGGCTCTGGACCGGTGGTGGTTAAAAATTCCTGGAACATTTCCATCTGCGTCGATTGAGGGTTGGCTTTTTCTTCCTTCTGGTTCAGAAATTTCTGGGCAAAGTCGGCAATGTTGCCTGTGTTCCGGTAAACCCAGGACAATTTGTGGACGCGTCCGCGCGCCTGGATGCCGAGTTCTTTCCACGTCTGTGTGCGGCGGTAAATATTCTGGTTGTCGTCAAGTGCGATGGCCATGTGATTGGTCACGGGGTTCAGTAAAGACACGACAATGCGGTACATGTCGTCTGAAAAGTCCTGTCCTTCGTCCACCAGGATGGCGTCATATTTTTCCGGATATTCCTTTGCCTTCTTCAGTGCCTCTTCGATAACCAGGTCATAATAGGCTGTTTCTTCTTTTTCCCAGGTGACGGGTTCGCCCAGGATCTTTGCACACAGTTCAAAGAAATGGAGCACCTCCACACCGTTTTCACCCAGCGGAACTTTCTTTTCCGCTAGTAGCCTTTTAATGAAATTGACCAGGGTGATATTGTAGCAGACAAAAAGGATGCGCTTGACGGTTTTGTTTTGCTGCATCAACAGGGCAGCCCGGTGAACCAGAACAAGGGTCTTGCCGGATCCCGAGGGGCCGGTGATGATGCGATGGCCGCCGTCGATTTTGCGGGCGATGGCTTCCTGGTTGTGATCCAGCATTTTGATTCTGTTTTGCTGCTTTTCGTGCTGCGCTGAAGGATAACGGTCGGGGAGTTCGATCCGGACCACGGGGAAGATCAACTGACGGAGGTGATTAAGTTCATCCGGTGTCAGGTTAAAGTGAAAGGATGTGGAATATTTCTGTTGCAGGGCTTTCAGAAAGGTCTGGCCGGACGGGTCACGGCTGATGTCCGATTGCGGGTGCAGATCGTCCCAGAAAAATATTCTGTCAGCGTCTATGACCTGATCGAGAGCTTTCCTGATGTATTCATATTTATTGATATTGGGGAAAACGACGCCTTCATGGATGGGGATTTTCGGGTTTCCTGCATGATTCGGCTCTCTGGAGACCAGGCGGCGGTCAGCCCGGATTTTGTCCATGAGGCTGTGGCAGTAGGTCTTTGCC
>CAZMCS010000076.1:0-5079 GCA_964565085.1 uncultured Muribaculaceae bacterium
ATGTTGAGTTCTATTTATTTTTTGTTAATATTGGTGCACTATCTTTAACATAATAGTTTGCAGCACCTTCCCAAGCTTTACTATTATCAAGATCTTCTTCTAATTTAGGAATATTTTCTTCAAATAATTTATAATATTCATCATTTACAGGGCTTTTTACTATAGTAGTACCTTTAAGTGGTGAAGTTTTATTTGAATCATTATTTAATATCATAATTTCACTCCTTTATATTTATAGTATATAAAAGATATTATAAATATGCAATAAGTTAATAATTAAACTCATTATTTATGTAATCTTCTAATATTTGTATCTTTTACTTTTTCTGTTTGCATTTTATCTAATTTTCTACGTTTCTTCGTAGTTATTTTAAATATTGTATTACCTAAAAAGATATATTTATTATTCTTATTTACAGGTTTCCTTTTAAAAAATTTAATATATAAAATAAAATTATAATATAATATTTGTAATTTATTTTTTCCATATATATAATCTATTTTATATGGTTTCCCTTTGGAATTATAATATGCTGACCCTCTATTACCAAGAATACTTTTTAAATATTCATAATCACTTATAAATACTTTTTGTTTGTTATTTATCACAATATTTTAACCTCACTTTTAATATTTACATTATAAAGTATATTTTTATATTATACAATATAATTTAAAATATAAAATGATTGAATAATACTATTATAATACCTAATATCATACCAATATATAATTGTTTTAATTTATTATATTTCATTGCTTCTGGATATAATTCATTTATAGATAGGGTAATCATTATACCTGCGACAAATATTAATACAAAACTAATTGATATATCTGTTATATAGTTTTTAAATAATAAATATGTAAGTACTGCACCTAAAGGTTCTGCAAGTCCTGATATAAACGAATATTTTACTCCCCTACTTTTATTACCAGTAGAATAATAAATAGGCACTGATATACTTATACCTTCAGGGATGTTATGCATCATTATTGCTAATGATAACTGTATTCCTAAATAAATATCTTTATATGAAGTCATAAATGTTGCAATACCTTCAGGAAAGTTATGAAGCATTAATGCAAACATACTAAGTAACCCTACTCTATATAAGTTATTACTTGTCTTTTTTGAATTATATTTTTTAATTACCCTATTTATAGTATTAATACTTATAGAACCTAAAAAAAAGGTTATAATAACTAATATAAAGCCAGTTATGAATCCATATTCTTCTGCTACTATTAATGAGGAAGACGGCATCAATTCAATTATTGAAACCCCTATCATTACACTTAATGATAAACTTAAACAAAATACAATAAATTCATTAATTTTTTTAACTTTAAAATATACTATAAGCCCACCTATTACAGTAGAAAGCCCTGCTAAAGTGGATATAAGTATAGGACCAAATATTTCCATAATAATCATTAAATTATATACATTATAAATAGAATTTAAACCATAATAATAATAGGTGGTGATAAAAATAATGAGAGCTAGAAAAAATGCAAATGACAATAATTCAAGATCTGCAAATGATAATAATTCTAGAAGTAGAGCAAAACGTGGTAGAAAAAGTGCTAGAAGTAATAATTCTAGAAATAGCAATGCTAGAAACACTCGTTAATTTTTATGATAAAAGAGATTTATTCAATCTCTTTTATTTTTTATTCATAATATAATCACAAAATTCTAAAGAATTAATACCAAATTTTGGCTTATTATATTCGTAAACTTTAGTAAAAAAATTTACTTTAAAAAAGTTACAGTGAACTTTTATTTCATCGTTTATAGCTTCTCTTCTCGATTTATATTCTTTAAAACTCTTTACTTCATCAAAAGAACTTTCAAATATTTTCCATTTATTATTATTTTTATATAGTAAAAATGTATGGGTAAAATAAGTTTTTTCTTTTGGTTTAAAGAATGCAATAAATATTGTTTTGATTTTAAAATTATTTTTTTCAAACCAAAATCTTGCTAACTCTATATAATCCCAACAATTTGCTATTTTGTTTTTTAATGTTTGTTGTGGAGTTTGTAATGTATATTCATTTAGCCAGTCTTCATAATATTTTGGATCACTTAAGAGGTATTTATTATTATTATTTTTACCTATATATCCATATTCTATATTTTTTTTAATAAAATCTAATAATTCTTCTGGAGTTTTTATATCTTCAAATTTCATTTTAACTCACTTAATATGCTTGTACCTATTTCTAGGTTGTTTTTTAAATTATAATTATCTAATATAGTTGCTGAAATATCTGCATATGTTTCTCTGTCTTTTAATAATTTTGATTCTTTAAATGATGGACTATATAGTATTAATGGTACATTTTCTCTTGTATGATCAGTTCCTTTAAATGTAGGATCATTTCCATGGTCTGCGGTTATTATTATTAAATCATCTTTTTTAATGTTTTTAAGGAATATTGGTAAATAATAATTAAATTCCTCTAAGGCCTTTAAATAACCATCTTTATCTCTTCTATGACCATATAAAGAATCAAAATCATTTAAATTTAGAAAACATAAACCATTAAAATTATTTTTTGAAAAATCTATTAATTTAATTAATCCATCTAAGTTATTTTTAGTTTTAATTTGTACCTTCATACTTCTATGTGCGAATATATCCCCTATTTTACCTAAGGCAATTACATCTATATTATTTTTATCTAATATATCTAAACAGTTATAGTCTGGTTCCAATGTAAAATCTTTTCTATTTGAAGTTCTTGAAAAATTTCCTGGTTTACCAATAAAAGGTCTTGCAATAATTCTTCCAACTTTATACTCATCTTTTTTTGTTATTTCTCTTGCTATTTCACATATTTTATATAATTCTTCAAGTGGTATTATTTCTTCATGAGCTGCTATTTGAAGTACAGAGTCAGCAGAAGTATATACTATTATTGCTCCAGTTTTCATATGCATTTCACCTAAATCTTCTATTATTTTAGTACCTGAAGCAGTAATATTTCCAATTACATCTCTATTAATTTTTTGTTTTAATTCACTAATTAATTCTAAAGGAAAACCATCTGGAAATGTTTTATAAGGAATTTTACTATTTATTCCCATCATTTCATAATGTCCGTTTAATGTGTCTTTACCTTCGTTTAAAGGTTTTGCTTTCATATAGTAACCTTTAGTATTTTCTATATTCTTACCAACTAAATTTAAAAGTCCTAGTCTTTCTAAGACATTTAAATTATATTCTCTATCTTTTATTATATGGCCTAAGGTATTAGAACCCTTATCTTCATATTTTTCTGCATCTATTGCTTCACCTATTCCTAAACTATCTAATACTATTAAAAATACTCTTTTAAACATATTTACTCCTTTCTATTTCTTGGATGACTTTCATCATAACTTGTTTTTATAAAATTATTTGATATATGTGTATATATTTCAGTAGTTTCTATATTTTCATGTCCTAAGAGTTCTTGAACTGTTCTTATATCTGCTCCATTTTCAATTAGATGTGTCGCAAAACTATGTCTTAACACATGTGGTGATAAATATTTATCTATTCCCTGAATAGTTTTTATATTTCTTAAAATCTTGTTAAATCCACTCCTAGTAATTATTTTACCATGATTATTTAGAAATAAGATATTAGTTAACTTACTTTTCTTATTTAATAAACTACTTCTATGTTCATTTATATATATACTTAAATA
The DNA here is from genome assembly GCA_964565085.1 of uncultured Muribaculaceae bacterium. Lineage (GTDB taxonomy): Bacteria > Bacillota_I > Bacilli_A > RF39 > UBA660 > CAZKSN01. The sequence continues at coordinate 3,706 of CAZMCS010000076.1, forward strand.
TTTTAAAGCTAATTCTCCTATAGGAACAATTCTTTCTTTTCTGCCCTTTGTATATGTTCTTACAATACAGTTATTCATATCTACACTATTTAACTCTAAACTTAATATTTCATTAACTCTTAAACCTGAGGCATACATTAATTCAAGCATAGCTTTATTTCTATAGTCATAATTAGTTTTTAATTCAAAATCAAGAAGTTTATTTATTTCTTCTACTGTAAGAAATTTAGGTAATTTTCTAGGAGTTTTTAATGAATGAAAGTTTTTTATTATATTATTTTGATAAATATTTTCTTTTACTAAGAATTTAAAGAATTGTTTCAAACTAGTTATATTTCTATTGATACTTGTAGCTTCTTTATTCTTATTTAAATAAGTTATATACTTGCTAATATCTTCTTCATTTAAATTAGTTATTTTATTTTTATTAAAACTATAGAATTTTAAAATATCCAGATTATAACTGTTTATTGTATTCTCACTTAGTCTCTTCTCTATTCTCAAGTAATTAATAAATTCATTTAGTTCATTAAATGACTTTTCCATATTACTTACCCTGTTTAATTATCTCATAAATAAATTTCATTGTCATTTATAAATAGTATTTTTTACAGTTTTTTGATAAAATTAACTTTAGGAGATAACTATGGAATTACTTCAAAATAAAATGAGACCAAGTAAGTTAAAAGATGTAGTTGGTCAAAGTCATTTAATAGGTAAAGATAAGATACTTACTAACTTGGTAAAAAACAAGGTACTTTTTAATATGATTCTTTATGGTAAAAGTGGTATTGGAAAGACAACTATTGCATTATGTATTGTAAATGACTTAGATTTAAGATACAGGTTACTAAATGCTACAATAAACTCTAAGAAGGATTTTGAAGTTGTATTTGAGGAGGCAAAATTATATGGAAACATAATACTTATAATAGATGAAATTCACAGAATGAATAAAGATAAGCAGGATTTGCTTCTTTCGTATTTGGAAAGTGGATTGATTACTTTAATTGGGCTTACTTCAAGTAATCCATTTCATTCAATAAATCCCGCTATTAGAAGTAGATGTCAGTTATTGGAATTAAAAGAACTTAATTCTTCTGATATAGAAAAAAGTATAATAAATGTTAAGAAAGTATTTAAGGATTTAAATATAAACAAGAAGACTATAAAACATATTGCAAACTTGTCTAATGGAGATTTAAGATATGCATACAATTTAATAGATTTCTGTTACTACAGTTTTGGACCTGTTTTTGATATTGAAAACATAAAAGAAATTAACTCTAAACCTAATATATTTCATGATAAGAATGAAGATGGCTATTATGATGTAATAAGTGCATTTCAAAAGAGTATTAGAGGAAGTGATGT
>CAZMCS010000077.1:0-5048 GCA_964565085.1 uncultured Muribaculaceae bacterium
ACTACTGCATTTTTATTTACTATTTTTACTTTCTACGTTAACTTTTCATTGAACCCTTTTTCAAATAATTTTTCTATATTTTTAGTTGGAACTAACATGTTAATTTCCTTACTAATTTTAATATGATATTTCTTAGTGTCTTCTTTATATTCTTCTCCATCAATACACCAAGACCCTGAAGGTACTTCCTCAAAGTCTAATATTAAATTATTTGTTTTATAATATACAAAACCCGGAATATTATTTATTTCTCTTCTTTTTAAGAAAAAAATTGCTTTTATTATATCCCAATTACTTTTTATGTTACACATAAGAACTTCATACATATTATCATTTAACTTTATATCTGAATAAATGTTGTCAACTCCACCAACTCTGTTACTATTTGTTATAAAAATAAATGAAAAAATATCAGATTTTTCTTTTCCATCAATTTTATACTTAACCTTATAGAATTGAAAATTTTTTCTTAATTGTTTAATACCATAAATAATATAAGCAAGCCTTCCATACTTTTCTTTTAATTTCCTTGGTGTTGCATACGCTATATCTACATAAGAACCCATACATGCTACATAAATAAAAGGATGATTATTTAAAAGGCAAATATCTACATTCTTAACTATACCAGTAAGCAATAATTCTAAATTCTTTAAATAATTTTGAGTAAGACCATACATATGAGCTACATCATTAGCTGTTCCAAAAGGTAATTGCGCCAATAACAATTTATCTTTCCTTTTTAAATTACCAGTTATAACTTCATTTAAAGTTCCATCTCCACCTGCGGCAATTACCAAATCCACGGGATCTAAATTTTGAACTATCTCTACTGCATCTCCACGAAATCTTGTATAAATAATTTTAGTTTTAAAATCATATTTTTCTAAAATCATATTAAAATTCTTTAAAGTTGCTTCATTTGTTAACTTTCCACTTTGAGGGTTGTAAATAACAACACATTTTTTCATAAAATCTCCATTATATATATTATTCTGTTTCTATTACTCCATAATCCCCATCTTTTCTCTTGTATATAACGCTCACTTTATTGGCATTCCCATTATCTTTAAACACAAAGAAGGTATGACCTAATAGTTCCATTTGAATAATAGCTTCTGTTTTGTCCATAGGTTTTAAGAATACTTTTTTTATTTTAACAATATCTTTTTCATTCTCTTCTTCTTCAAAAGAAATTTCATTTCTTTCAAATATAATTCTTTTTTGTTTTGACATTAATTTTGTCTTATATTTTCTAAATTGTCTCTCTATTTTATCTGAAATTAAATCTAACGCAGCATACATATCATCTTGTAATTCCTCAGCTCTTAAGAAATAATTGTTTATCATAATAGTTACTTCCACTTTATTTTTATTGTTTTTGGAATTTAATAAAATTTTTGCTTCAACTTTATCTGAATCATCTAAATACTTGTCTAATTTTGACAATTTTTCCATTGCATAATTCTTTAAAGCCTCAGTTACTTCCAGTTTATCTCCTCGTATTGAATATTTCATAAAAACCTCCTTATCTATATTAAGTTTATCATATTTTATTATTTTTTGTATAAATTTTAAAAAAATTTGACATAAAAAACAGACACATATAATAACTGATAATATGTGTCTGTTTTTTATACAGTTGTAAGTTTTACTTCTTTTACATTTATAGCTTGACAACCCTTAGTTGTTTTTATTATTGTAAATTCTACAATGTCGCCTTCTTTAAGAGTTTTATAGCCTTCACAATCGATAGCTGAATAGTGGACAAAAATATCTTCATTAAAATCACTTCCACTTTCAATAAATCCATATCCCTTTTCATTGTTAAACCACTTTACTCTACCTTTTTGCACTCTAACACCTGCCCTTCACTTTTATGATAAAAAATAATAGTTTAAAATTCAATTTTTATCATAACCAAATTTATGACATATTTTGCAACACATAAAATAAATTTTAAATTAGATTACTCTTAAATACTAAACTTATTGTTTTATTTGTTTATTTATATGTCTTATTTAGAAAAATTTTAATTAGAAAGATTTAAAAAATAATTTAAAATATATTTTTTTTAAATAATGCATATTTAAATTATTTATTTATTGATTAATGTTATAATTCAAGTTAAGAGGTAAAATAGTGTGAAAAAGTTTGTAATTGGAAAAATTATTAATATTATTAAGAATTATTATAATTATAATGACATAAAAATAGCGGAAATTAAATATGGTCTTGAGATATTATACTTAACAATTACAAAAGCAATAATTATATTATTACTAACATATTTATTGGGGACTTTAAAAGAATTGTTATTTATACTTTTATTTTATGGATTGCTTAGAATGAGTGGATTTGGACTTCATGCAAAGAAAAGTTGGCAATGTTGGATAGGCTCTCTTATTTTCTTTATTGGGTTTTCGTATCTATCTTCAATAATAATAATTTCGATGTTTTTTAAAATAATTATATCTATTCTTTCTATAATTATATTTATTATGTTTGCTCCTGCAGATACAGAGAAAAGGCCTTTAATCAATAAGAAAAAGAAAATATTTTTAAAAATTATGTGCGTAATAACTGCATTAATTTACAGCATAACTATTTTTAAAATTAATAATAACATAATTATAAATACTATGGTTTTTTCCTTAATCATTGAAAGTATAATGATTTTACCAATTAGTTATAGAATATTTAAACTAAAGTATAACAACTATAAAAATTATCGGAAGCAATATACTTAGTTTAAATAAAAATAAATGAAAAGGAGGTTTAAATTATGGGAAAAATCTTTGCAGCAATTTCAGCATTCATAGGAGGTCTTGTTGCATTAACAGCATCTGGTGCATGCTATGTTGTTTTCTTTGAAGAAACAGAAATGCCTGAAAGTTTGATTAGATAAAATTTTTAAAACTCTTTCACTCAATGAAAGAGTTTTATTTTGTTTTAATTTTTATTTTTAAAATTGATACAAATTTACCATCATTTATAAATTGTTCTAAATAAAATATACTAGAACTGTCTATTATATTTTTTACTATATATAGCCCTAAGCCCCTTCGTTTGTTCTTTGTAGTATAATTTTTATCATAAATTTTTTTAATGTCAATAGAACCTTTAATTGTGTTTTCTATATATATTATAATATCTTTATTTTCTTGATAAATATCAATTACCATTGCTTTTAATTTTGCAATTTCACATGCTTCTTTAGCGTTATCTAAAAGAATGGTAAATATTTTAGATAACTTAGTAAAATCTTTTGTTTCCAGTTTTTCTAAAAGTTTACATGCTTTAGAAGGTATATTTAAATTTAAGTTTATATTTGTGTCTTTTATTTCATTAATTTTATAATAAACTATTCCTTTTAAACCAGATGGAAGGTTATATAAATTAGAAAAAATCCTCTTATTTTTAACTTCATATTCATTTATAATTGAATTTATTGTTTCATCAAACTTTTTACTATCTTTAATACTTTTTAATAATATTAAATTATTTAATATTTCATGTTTATTAATCCTGTCTTGATCTATTAGTTTTTCATAATGCGACATACAGTCTAATAAAATAATTTGTTTTTCCTCTGCTTTTTTAGCTTTAAAGTACTCAACTAAAAAGAATATAACTAGTAAAACTAGAAATATAAAAGTAATTAAATTAGTAGTATAAACATTTAGTGTTAACTTAAAAGAAGCTTTAAATGCTAATATAAGGATTGCTGTAAAAAAAATAGATATTATTATTTTTAATAATACTTCTCCCTTTAATATTAAATAATCACTTATTTTAATCAATACTATTCTTATTTTATTTATTTCGAATAATAATAATACAAATAACATAGTCATTGTTGAAAACATTATTTTTAATAAAGGATTGCTACTAAATTCAAACGCTGTTGCCTTAGTAAATGTAATTGGAAAAGACAAAATTATTTCAGAAAAACAAATTGTAAGATATACAATTATTGTTTTTAAAAAACTTACTTTTATTCCTTCTCTGAATACACTTAAGAAAAGTATAAAGAATAATAAAATATGAATCAATAAACGGGTAATATTATAGTTATATTCATTATTAAAATGTCCTAAAACGGTAATAATTGTTATAGGTAAGATTGTATTAATACTTAAAATCTTAACTTTGTTTTTTGATAACCATTGATAATATCTTAAACTTACTAAATAACACATTAAAACGCCAATAAAATCTATTATAACTCTATACTTTAACATAGTCTTCTAATTCCTTTTTATGAGTTTTAGAAAGTAAAAATGTTTCAAATCCATTATTAAAAATTATTTTTCCTTCTTTCCAAACTAGCGCTTCAACTTTTTCTATATTTATGATACAGGCTTTGTGGGATACTCGAAATCTATTGTCTAATTCTTTTAAAACATTGTTCATACTCATATTTATTTTATACTCTGAACTCCCTGTTACAATTACTGCCTTTCTTTCACATGTATCTCGATAAATATAATAAATTTTTTCAAAAGGAATATTATAATCTATTCCCTTCGATTTAAATCTAAAAGAAGAAGAAATATTTAATTGTTTTAAACAAATATCAAATAATTCAAATAAATTCTTTTCTGCTTCATACTGTTTACTTACAAAATCTAATATTTGTAATCTCTGTTTAAAAGTTTCGAATGCCATACCACCATGAGCAGTAAATATTATAATTGGACTTCTCCAATCACATCCTCTTATTAGCCTGGAGATTTCTATAGCATTAGAGTTAGGCAATTCAAAATCTAAAATATAAATATGATTATGTTCAACATTTTTTATAAGTTCTTTTAATTTCTTGGTTTCAGATTCAAATTCAATTATATCGAACTCCAACTTATTCTTCATCATATACTTCATTATTAAATCAGAAATGTTGTTTCTTTGGAGTTTTTGATCTTCAACTACTACAAAGTTTATCATTCAAACACCACTTCCCTTAAATGTGTTAATCTATAGTATACATTTATATAATAACATTTTTAATAATTCTTTACAATAATAAAAAATAATATCTAAAAAAT
>CAZMCS010000078.1:0-5044 GCA_964565085.1 uncultured Muribaculaceae bacterium
GCCGCAGGGCCCCCAGGGCCCACGAGGGATCGACGCGATATGACATCGCCTCTCGTCTCCTGCGTCATGCCGACCTGGAATCGCCGGGCGTTCATCCCTGCGGCCATCGACTGTTTCCTGAAGCAAACCTATGAGCCGCGGGAGCTGGTCATCCTCGACGACGGCGAGGAGCCGATCGAGGATCTGATACCGCAGGATCCCCGGATCCGGTACATATTCGAGAACCAGCGCAGGATAACGGGCGACAAGCGAAACCGGGTCAACGAACTCACCCAGGGGGAGGTCATTTGCCACTGGGATGATGACGACTGGAGCGCCGCCGACCGGATCGCGTTTCAGGTGGGGATGCTGCAGACGTCTGGGAAGCCCGTGACGGGATTCAGCGATCTGCTGTTCTGGGACATGGTGGCCGGCTGCGCCAAGCGATTCCGGAGCTCGGTCGCAGGATACATCTGCGGAACTACCTTCTGCTACACGAAGGAATTCTGGGTTACGCGAAAATTCAGGCCAAAACACATGTCATCGGACAACGACTTTGTCTACCCGATCCTGAACAGGGTGTCGGCATCAAAGGATGCACGCCACATGGTCGCCAGGATCCACCAGGTGCACCATACCAGCCCGAAGTCCGCCGCCCGGGAAAAGGTGGATAAGACGCTGATTCCGGGGGAATTCTGGCTGAACGACAAACTGAGGCTATCGGCATGATAAGCGTCAAACGTATCACGGCGCCGTCGGAAGAACCGGTCACGCTGGCTGAGGCAAAGGTTCAATTGCGCATAGAAGGGGATGACGCCTCTCCCGCGACCACCCACCCGGACGACGCCCTGGTTTTAGCCCTAATCGAAACCTCCCGTGACTGGGCTGAGCGCTTCAGCAATCGCGCCTACATAACCCAGACCTGGCGCCTTTCCATGGATGCCTTCCCTGCCGAGAAATACATCAAAATGCCCCTGCCGCCTCTGCAGTCGCTGGTGTCGCTGTCGTATTGGGACGGCAGCGCGGTCCGGGTGGTGAGTTTCCTGGATCCCAGCGGCACCGCCCTGCTCGAGACCGACGACTACATAGTCGACATTGAGGGCCAGCCGGGCCGCCTCTGCCTCAAGCCCGGGCGCTCTTGGCCCGCGGTCGAGACCCGCGCCAATGCCGTGCAGGTGGAATTCGTTGCAGGTTATGGGGATGCCGCATACGTGCCCGAGCGCGTCAAAACAGCCATAAAGCTGCGGATCACAGATATGTACGAAAACCGCGGCGACCAACCGTCGGATCCGAGATACAAGTCCGCCGCCGAGATGCTTCTCTGGATGGACAGGATTATCCCGATATGATCCAGTGGCCGGCAAGAGCCAGAGAGCAGACGCCCGACGTGACCGGGTATCCCGACGAGCCGTGGTGGACCCGCCAGGCCATCACCTGGATGAACCACCACCTCACCAAGGACATGCGAGTTGTGGAATGGGGGGCCGGGGCTTCCACCCCATGGTTGGCGGCCAGGTGCGGTTCGCTGAGGAGCGTCGACAACAACCCGGCGTTTCAGAAGCTGGCCGACCGCGCATTGCGGGAAGCCGGATATTCTCAGGATCGGTACACGGTCGAATGCCATCCGCTCAATGCGAGTTATTACGAGTGCATCGATGGCACCTATGACGTCGCCATAGTCGATGGCCGGATGAGGGTCCTCTGCTGCCGGCGCGCTGCCCAGGTGCTTATCCCGGGAGGGATCCTGCTTCTAGATAACGCTGAGCGGGAGCGGTACGCGGAGGCCCGATCCATGCTCGCCGAATGGGTCGTCCTCGAAACCAATAACGGAATATGGAACACCAATATCTGGATTAAACCAAATGCCAAGTAGTCAGCCCTGGAGACTCTCGCCGATCGCCGAGCACCTCTTTAACCTGAAACCGAAAAGCGTGCTCGATATAGGCGTGGGTTTCGGGAAATGGGGAGCGCTGGCCCGCGAATATACCGATGTGAACAAGGGCCGGTGTGCCGCGGCGCAATGGCAGATCCAGATCGACGGGATTGAAATATTCCCGGCCTACCAAAGCGTCCTCTGGGCAGCCTACACCAAGGTGCACATCGGCAGCGCCCTCGAGGTTCTGCCGAAGCTCGGCAACTACGATCTGATCATGGCGGTCGAGGTCCTGGAGCACATGCCGCGTGCGGATGGCCAGCGCCTTATAGAGCTGATCAAGGCGAAATCCAAGAACTTCATCGTGAGTTACTCGAATTCCGTGTCCGTGCCCGTATTTGGCAACAAATACGAGGCGCATATCTCGAAATGGGCACCGCCGGACTTCGCCGGATGCAGATTATTGTGCGCTGCCGGCAAGATCTCTGAGGTTTACGTCGGCAAAGGGAGACTGGTCTAATCGTGAACGAGCTGAGCGTTATCATCCCGAGCAAAAACGCGACCAACCTGAAAGCCTGCATCCAGGCCATCCGCAGCTGCGGAGAGACCTGCAGGATTATCGTCGTCGATGACGGCATCGACTGGAAGGCTGTCAGCAAGGATGGTCTGGAAGTGATCCAGGGAGTGAAGCCATTTGTTTTCGCCCGCAACTGCAACCTGGGCATAGTCGCCGCGGGCCGGGATGACGTCGTGTTACTCAACGACGACGCCCTCCTGACTATCCGGGGCGGTTTCAGTCTACTGCAAAAGGCGGCCGATGGCCACAAGGAGTACGGCTGCATCGGGTCAACAACCAATGTTACGGGACAGATAATGCAGAAGCCGCAGCATCGCGGGCTGCGGCCGGTACATCACATCGCCTTTATGTGCGTCCTGATCCCGCGCCGCACCATAGACAAAATCGGGATGTTGGATGAGATATATTGCCTCGATTACGGCGTCGAGGACCGCGACTACTGCGAAATGATCAATCGGGCCGGGATGAAGGTCGGGGTGCACGACGGGTGTTTTGTGGACCACTCGAAGCTGACGAGTTCCTTCCGGGGGCGGCCGATGGCACCTGGTTGCTCTACGCTGAACAGGGCCCTGTTTCTGGAAAAATTCAAACTCACGGATTACTTCAAATTCAGATGAAACTCAACCTCGGAGCATGCGACAGAAAATTCCCAGGCTACCTCTCGGTCGACATCTGCGCCCCGGCCGATGTAATTGCCGACCTTACCCATCCCTGGCCCTGGGAAGATTCGACCGTTGGGGCGGTGAAGGCGTTCGATATTGCGGAGCACATCGAGAACAAGATCCACTTCATGAATGAGCTGCACAGAGTCTGCCGGCCCGGAGCCGTGGTGGAGATCGAGGTCCCGAGCGCCACGAAAGGCGCCGGCGCCTTCCAGGACCCGACGCACCGATCCTACTGGACCATGAACTCATTCCAATATTTCCAGGCGGGGTCAAATGCCGTTCGTCGCTTCGCCAGATCCTACGGGATCACGGCCAGGTTCACGGTACGCAGCCTGACTGAGCGGCAATACCAGGACGTGAAGGAGCCTGTCTGGAAGATTCTGGCGGTGCTGGAGGCCGTGAAGTGATCGACATCGTCTATCTGGCCTACAACCGCATCGAGTTTACCAGGGAAACAATCAAGGCCATGATCACCAACACCGACTGGACGCAGGTCGGGCGGCTGGTGGTTTATGACGACGCGTCAGTCGATGGTAGCCAGAAATTCTTACAGGCCGTGGAGTTCCCGGTCACGACCGAATTCATATTCAGAAAACTAGGCGGACCGGTCGCCATAACCAACGATTACCTGGGCCGCAAGCCGGCGGAGGTGTTTGCCAAAATCGACAACGACGTCCTGTTGCCCCCCTTCTGGCTCAGCGAGTGCCTGAAGGTTCTCGGTGCCCACCCCGAGCTGGATCTCCTGGGGATCGAGGCACATTTCCCGGTCCAGCACGGCCAGGTCGCAAGGGGATACACCCTGGCAAAGCATATCGGAGGCATCGGTCTGATGCGCCGGCGGTGCTTTAGGACGCTGCCGCGTGCAAGTGGCCGGTCGGGCTTTACCGAATGGCAGACAGAAAATAAGGAGGTCGTGAAGGGATGGATCACCCCCTCCATCCCGGTGGTCCTACTCGATCGGGTGCACAGGGATCCGTGGGTATCCTATTCGCGCCGGTACAGGGCTAATGGTTGGCAGCGCAACCGGGCGCTGTATACCAACGCCCAAAACGACCTCATGAAATGGTGGCAACCGTGACGGATATCGTCGCAGCCCTGAGGGTCAAAAATGAGGCGCGGTGGATCTGGGAGGTTCTCGGGTCAATTAGCTGGTGCGGTGCCATTTATCTCATGGACGATCACAGCACGGACACCACCCGGGAGACCGCTTCCGAGTGCGGCGCCCTGGTTATGCCGTCGCCGTTTAATACGTTCGACGAGGCGCGTGATAAGGAATGGCTCGTCAGCCAGGTAGCTGCAAAGCATCCGCTCGGCACCTGGGTGCTGATGATCGATGGAGACGAAGTGCTGGAACCATGCGGGGAGGCGGGGATCCGCAGGGATATCGCTGCCCACCGGTCGGCGACTGCGTTCACCCTGGGGGTCAAGTATTTGTGGAATTCCCGGGATCAGTATCGGGTGGATGGGGTTTATGGCAGGTTCAAACGAGCGTCGCTGTTCAGATTGATGGGTAAGTATGGCTTTCGGCACTCAGGGGCAAAGGGAAACCTGCATCCGTCCTGCGTGCCAGCGGCCAATTTCGCCGGCTGCCGCCGGTCCGCCGTGCACCTGCTCCATCTTGGCTATATGTACAAAGAGGACCGGATTCGGAAGTGGCGCTTTTACAACACCTTAGACCCCAATAACACGACAGAGGGTTATGACGCCAGGCACCCGGAGCGCGGCGGCTACCCGCACATAGTCCAGGGAGATATCCCTGAGGTTCCGGCCGGTATCAAGCTGATGCACGCCGGCCCGTTGGAATTGAGGCCGTTATGAGGCAGCCTGCCGGCCGGATGATCCTGCCGCAAGTCGGAGAGCTCAAGGAGCGCATCGACATCCTGAATGTCACCGCCCCCTACAACCAGGAGCGCGTCGGGACGATCGTCTCGGTGGCGGCCGGGGGCCTGG
>CAZMCS010000079.1:0-2610 GCA_964565085.1 uncultured Muribaculaceae bacterium
TGTTTCTGCTACCCACTTAGCTGTTGATGCTTGCTTCATAAATGCAGTGTATTCCTTGATAAAGCTAGCAGCCCCAGCTATCTTCTGAAATTTCTCTATCAAATCTGCTGCCTTCTTGTCTATCTCTGCAATCTGCTTTTCAAAATCACCATAGTAAGCAGTAGCTGTCTCAAAGGCCATTTCTTTCTTGAGCTTTTTCCACTGCTCTACTAGCTTAGAAATGTCTTCTGCTTTCTTCTTGGTAGTTTGTTCAAAAGCACGCTGTTGTTGTAAATAGTAGTCTTGTGTAGCATTTATGTCTTTCTGAAGATCAAGCTCAATTTTCTTCTGGTCTATCGTGTTTAGTTGATCAAGGTATGGCTTGATGTGCTGTGCTTCATACCCTAAAGCTTTCAGTGTGTCTATAGTAGCTTCTATCTCACCTCTAAGCTTGTCTAGTTTAGCATTATCGTTAGCTTTGTCTAATTCTTTTTTAAACGCAGCAGCTTGTCTACTTGCTGCTGTTAAATGGTCATATACTAAATACACACCACCTGCTAAAGCAGCAAGTCCAAGGATAACCAATCCTGCTGGTGATGCAAGGGCAGCTAAGGATGCAGTCAAAGCACCAGCTACAGCTTCAGCAGCATATGCAGCTACAAAGCCAATGTTTTTCAACCCCCAAATTAATGTGCTTATACCACCCATAGTCTTAACTAGTGATGATGCAAACACAGCAGATTGAGCTAGCCAAACTGTCCCGAGAACACCAGCCACCATTATAGCAACATCCTTAAACCCATAAAACACACTTATGACAGTAGTTGTTACCTTCCACAAACCTTCCATAACAGAAATTGCAGTTTTCACAGCAGAGTTGAGTGTTTCTGCCCATTCATCAACCTTACCTGCTGCTTTCATTTTGTCGTACCAATCAGACATACGCTTGATGACTTGTGTGATCCAGTCTACAACAGATTTAAGTGCTGGCTGAAATGTCTCACCAACACGTTTCTGTAGCTCTTCCACAAACCTAGACATAGATGATATAACCTTACCAACTGTGCCCATTGCTGCTTCATATGTACCACGTATCTTAGTGCCTTGCTCTAAGACAGAGTTAAGAGCAATCATCTGCCTTTCTTCCTGACTTAGACTATCTATAGTTCTTTTGTTAGCATCTGCCCATTTCTTATACTCATTCTCGAATGTTACAGTGATACCGATAGTCCTAAGTATTTCAGGCTGAAGTGTTGTAATACCATGAAGCAGTCTTTCCAAGGCTTCTGATGAGTTGACTTGACCTATGACAGCTGCGTCCTGAGCCACTCTAGCTAGTTGTGTAGACTTGCTTAAATCTTGTTGAGCTTGTGCCATTCTAATGACTGTTTGGTATGCAGTCTTTGTAGTAATGCCCATCTCCATAACACCTTTGACAAATGAATCCATCTCAGGTTTGGTGTACTTAGCATTTCTACCAATCACACCTATAACCTTGTCAAGAGTGTTAACTGATGCAGTTAACATAATTGAGTCTTTGAGTATCCCCATTGCTTTACCAAGCCCCATGGTGATACCCACAGCAGCAGCCAAACCAGCAAACTTTGTCCCTAGGCTACCAACAGCACCAGACAAACTACCCACTGCAGATTGTGTTTGACCAAGTCCTTTTTCTATGTTTTGAGCAGACTTTAGAGCTTCACCTTCAGCCCTTTTCAACTCTGCTCTGAACTTAGAGCCATCTACAGTCAGTTCAACATATGCTGTTCCTATTGAGTCGCCAACCATTTATGACTCCTTTAGTGCTCGTTGTAGTTTGTCATCCAACTTTTTGTCTGCTAGCAGTTTGTGAAATACTGATACTACCTTTTCCATACACTCTTTCTGGTTTTCTACACCATACAAGTCCATGATCAGTTTAACTGATGCCAAATTTATGTCTATGACCTCTCCCATTGCTGCTGTAACTACTTGATTGTGACATCTGGAGTATACCATTAATGCCTCTTCATTCTCTTTCAGCAGTGGTGGTAGACATATAGAGCAATCTGGCACTCCTTTCAGTCTCCTACAGACTTCGCAAGGTGGTTTTTCTTCCAACCGCCTCACGAAGTCTAGGAGTTTTTTGCTTCTGATTCACTCTTTCCTTCCTCAGCTGCGTTCAATTGGTTCAAGAACTTTGTGACCAGTCTGGCAAATCTGTTATCGTTGTTCATTGCCCAAATCTTGTTCTCTTTGGTACAAGGTATAGCACCACCATTTTCATCAGCGATACCAGTCCAGTCAACAATACAGTAGTCAAACGTCATGTTAGACATCATGTCGTCATCTGTTTCATCCCATTCATAAACAAGACCATCCTGAAACCTGCGATGCTTTGTGATTCCAGCTTTCCTTATCTCTTTCAGGGCAGATTGACTACATATTCTCAAACAAACCTTAGCATCAGAGCCATCCAGATCAAACCAAACACCCTCATTTGGATTGCTTTTTATTACAAACATACGTACCCTCCTTTGTCTCCTTTGTACTCTTCCCACACCATTACATCAGAATCATTGGCCCAGTGCACTTTCCAGTGAACTCTATGGTGCCAATTCCAGCCTTGTCGTAGGCAATCTTGATGGTCTG
>CAZMCS010000079.1:2710-5036 GCA_964565085.1 uncultured Muribaculaceae bacterium
TCAACAGTAATGCCGTCAAGAGACCAGTTTCCCATGCCAACAACAGTGTTAGTACCTAGTGTGACTTTTGCGTTTTTGCCAACTTTGAAACCCATTGTGTTTATCCTCCTTTCTGTTAGACTTTTGTGTCTTTTGCTGCCAACCTGATCGTTTGTAGCTCTTTCATCTTCCTATATAAAAGATGAGACTTCTCATTCACTCTGAATGTGCTGAGGTGCTCTGTAGGTACAGTTAGATCAACAAAAATCTGGTATCCAGCATTCCTTAACTTGGAGCAAAAGCCTATGTCTTCTCCAACCACGCCACCATCATCCTCATTAGGATTGGGAGCATCATCAACAAACCATGGTGGTGATATGTTTTTGAATACTTCTGTGTTAAACATCAAACAGCCAGTGCCTGTAGCATCAACTTCAACAAGCTCTTGGTCTTTTACGTCTGGCCATTGAAGCTCTTCATAATACCCAAGCTTACCCTTGTACAACAATGGATCAAATGGTGGATACCTTCTCCAACACAAAGCACCCACTACATCAAGCTGCCTAGACAGAAGCTTTATCAATGTTTGAGGATGGTAGAGCATGTCTGCGTCCATCATTATTAAGTGGGAACAACCAGACATCAAAGCGTTGTGTACTAGTATGTTTCTCATGGCAGAAATGTTACCTGCTGCTGACCTGAGATATGTGTATTGTGGCGGTTTTGATAACATTGCATAGCTGTCAAAGAAAACACTTGGAACGTGTGTCCAGTTATTTGGTATTCCTACACCTAGCATTATACTAGCAATATCCATTTTTTGCCTCCTATGGTTTTACTGTGATTAGTTTGCCATACACATGTACAACATTCCTCAGTTTATCTGTGGTACTGTTGTACATTTCTATAACTTTAAACTTAGCCTTAACCCCATACAGTCTTCTGTAACCATCATCCACATAGTAGAGCCAGCTGTTGATATTCCAGAAGCTTACATGTGTTGGGTCTTGGAAAGCCCCACGACCATCAGTAGATGGAGTGAAGTGTTCAAGCATAGCATCAGGCATCATGACTCTGTACAACTCTTCTATGAAAGGAACAACCTTGCCTATTGGTATATGCTCAAAGAAGTCAAAAGCCCTGACGTAACTAACAGAATTGTTTTTAAATGGCAGTCCTTCAGTTACGTCCAAGCACATATCTGGGTTTACCTCAAGTCTGTTGTCTATGTTGATAAATCCATCTATTTTAGTGTGACCACAACCCAGATTCAGCAGATACTCACTCATCTGCTCCACCACTATATCCAGTTATAACGTACCCAGTGTACTCTGAGCCTAACTGCTCATTGATCATTTTCTGGGCATTGTCTTTTTGACCTTGTTCAAGCCCTTGCTTCTTTGCCCATTCCAGAGCTTTGTACATAACGAATGTTTCGTGTGTAACTTCCCACATAGTAAGGTGTCCTGATGGCACTGTTGGATCAACATAAATTGGAAAGCCTTTGTCCCTGACCTTGGAGCAGAATTTGATGTCCTCTCCAATCATGCTACCTCTTAAAGCTGTTGGATTGATGAATTCAAATTCAAACCATGGGTATGGGATGACATCAAATACAGACATATGAAAGACCAAACAGCCTGTTCCTGTAGCGTCAACCTCTATCAGCTTGTTTGGTTCCCAATTTACCACAGTCTTATAAGCACCAGGCTTGCCACGAAAAAGCAGTGGATCGAATGGCTCATATCTGCGGTAGCACAATGCTCCTATAATTGGCTTTTCTGCAGTACACTGAGGCAAGAGCTTCATGATAGTGTCAGGATGATAAATCATATCAGTGTCTAGCATTATCAAGTGAGAGCACCCAGTCTGCATAGCTCTGACAACCAACTGGTTTCTCATTGTGTTAATGAGACCATGAGTAGTCCTGAAAAACTCCCAGTTGCTTGGTCTTTTGAGCTGCATAAAGCTATCAAAGAAGTCAGAGTATATGTAAGGAAAACTGAGGGGCATGCCGATACCAAGCTTAATGTTCGTTAGTGGTTTCATGAGAGCACCTCCGTGTCCCCTATGATCTGGCTTGGGTAGTATCTATCCACCACAGCCTTTCCCAGTTTGTCTACAAGCTTCTCATGATTCTCTTTGAGCAAAGCTGTATAGACCTCACCTGCTATACCATTGATACCATGAGAAATGCTTCCAAAATGGTGAACGTACACATCTTCAACGATAGCTATGGTAAAGTCAAGTTCTCTGGCTCTGAAGCACAAATCTATATCTTCACTGTTGCCTAAGCCAAACCTTTCATCAAACCCTTCCAGAGTGTCCCACATTTTTCTTGTGAACA
>CAZMCS010000080.1:0-4906 GCA_964565085.1 uncultured Muribaculaceae bacterium
ATATAATAATAAAATGGAGGATATTATGAAAGAAAATTCTGAAGAAATGGTATACTTACCATCAGGACGTTTAGGTAATATGTTAGCTTTAGCACTAGAACTAAAACAATGGAATACTGCGAAATTGATTATATTAAATAATCTTACAAATATTAGTAAGATATCATATGAATTTGGTGGTGAAAATCCTAAATCTGCGATTGATCATATAATAAGTATGATTTCATATATTAAAGAAGAACATAAAAAAGATTTACATGATATATTATTAATGTTACAAAGTAGAAACAGAGAAATAATTACAAGAAAACATATAAAAACAGGATTTTAATTCCTGTTTTTTTGTTCTAAATCTTTAAAGTAATTATATCTTCTTTTGGCATCATCTATGTTTTTATTATATAGTTTAGTATATTCTTCAGGATTTAACTTTTCAAGATTTCTGTATCTTAATTCTTTCTTAAATACTTCTTCATATAACGAGAAATCGGGTTCTTTAGAATCAATATAGAGTTTATCTTCTTCTGGATTATATCTCATTAGTAAGTTATATCCACTGTTAACAAGTAATTTCTCTTCTTCAAGTCTATTTCTTAAGCCACCTACCAGAGCATGTTCAATACAAGGACTATATGCAATAATAAGTGAAGGTCCTTTATGTTCACATGCCTCTTTAAATACTTTTAGTGTCTGTGGCATATTAGCACCTAAACTAACAGAAGCAACATATACATTAGGTATTGCAAGAGCTATTTTAAACAAATCTTTTTTATTTGTTTTCTTTCCATTTGAAGAGAATTCTGCTATAGCAGCAGCTTTGGTAGACTTAGATGTCTGACCTCCTGTATTTGAATAAACTTCACTATCTAAAACTAATATTTTTACATCTTCTCCACTATGGAGTACATGATCAAGTCCGCCATATCCAATATCATAAGCCCAACCATCTCCACCTATAATCCATACTTTTCTAGAAGGAATGTATTCAAGTAATTTCTTTAATTCATTTGGAATGTTCTTATTCTTTAATTCTTCCTTTACTTCAGTAGTAATTTTATAATTATCATTATTGTCTAACCATTTGTTATAAATTTCTTTTATATCAGGTTCTACTATATTTATACTTTCATTTATAAGTTCTTTAATTCTTTCCTTATTTTTAGTAAAAGCAGTATATATTCCTAAACCAAATTCAGCATTATCTTCAAATAAAGAACTCATCCATGGTATTGTATATGCAGTACAAGGAAGAGATGCGCTGTAAATAGAAGAACATCCAGTAGCATTTGCAATTACAATTTCATTTCCATAGAGTTCAGTTAATATTTTAAGATAAGAAGTTTCACCACATCCAGCACATGCTCCACAGAATTCAAATTCTGGTTTAAGAAATCCTACACCTTTTACAGTATATTTATTAAATGGAGTTTCATTTTTAATATTTTCAAACAAGTATTCACTTCTCTTATCTAACTTCTCATCATATTTTCCAAAAACCAATGCTTTTTTACCATCTTTACCAGGACATGTATTTATACATAAAGAACATCCAGTACAGTTTATTTCAGATATACTTACATAAAAATTTTTATTAGTTTCACCAATACTTGGTATTGTTTCTGATTTATCTATTCCTGCTTTTTCTAATTCTTCATCTGTCATTGAAAAAGGTCTTATAACAGAGTGTGGACAAATAACTGCACATTGATTACATTGAATACAGTTTTCTTTAATCCACTTTGGAACAAGTGAAGTTATTTTTCTTTTATCACTTTTAGATGTGCCTCCTTCAAAAGTTCCATCTTTATATTCAAGAAAATCAGATACTTTTAGTAAGTTGCCTCTTCTTTTAAACATTTCATCTGTATTACTTATTAATTTTCCTTCAGATGTCTCTTCAAAAGTAAATTTATTTACATCAATTTCTCTTAGATATTCAAATGCTTCATCAACAGCCATTATATTATTTTGAATTACTTCAGGGTCTTTATCTTTATATGCCTTATTAATAAGATTCTTTAATTTATCTATATCGTCAATTCTTCCACCGAGAATATGAAGTATATAAACAGCCATTATATTATTAACCTTATCACTTAAATTATATTTCTTATTTAAAACACTTGTATTTGCTACAATAAATTTAATACTTTTATTTACAATTGTTTCTTTTATACTGTTTGGAATATATTCATTTAATTCTTCATCAGTTTTATCAGAATTCAATAAGAATATACCACATTGTTTTATATTTTCTAAAATATCATATTTCTCTAAATAAGAATCTCTGCTTACTACAATAAATCCTGGTTCAACAGGATAAAATGGAGCATTTATCTGTTCCTTGTCTATTCTTAAGTGACTTGTTGTAACTCCACCACTCTTTTTAGAGTCATATTCAAAGTATCCTTGAACAAAGTTATCTTTTTCTCCAATAACTTTTAGTATATTCTTAGCAGCACTTACCATTCCATCAGATCCAAAGCCAAAAATTTTAACTTCTTTATAATTTTTACTTAATTTAAATTCAATTTCTGGAAGACTTAAATAAGTTACATCATCTTTTATACCTATTGTAAAATTATCTTTTAGAGTATCATTACTTAAACCGTCAAATACAGATTTTATATGAGCTGGAGTTGTGTTTTTACTAGATAAGCCATATCTTCCGCCTACTACATATATTTGTGAATCTTTAAGTGCATTGCATACATCTAAATATAAAGGCTCCCCTGCACTTCCATGTTCTTTAGTTCTGTCAAGTACTGCAACTTTTGAAACACAATGAGGCATAGCATCCCTAAACATTTTTTTAGAAAATGGTCTATATAAATGAACTATTAAAACTCCAACTTCTTCACAGTTTTTATTTATTTCATCAACAACAAGTTTTATAGTATCAGTAACTGATCCCATAGCAACTATTACATATTTAGCCTGAGGACTTCCATAATAATTAAATGGTTTATAATTAGTTCCTGCTATTGCATTTATATTATTCATGTATGTTTCAACAAGATCTGGTAAATACATGTAATCGCTGTTTCTAGCTTCAGTATTTTGAAAGTATACATCTTCAGTCTGAGAAGTTCCTTTTGTAATACTTTTACCAATATTAAGAGCTCTTGATCTAAAACTCTCTAGGGCATTTCTATCTACCAATGGAAGAATATCTTTTATTCCAAGTGTATTTATTTTATTTATTTCATGAGAGGTTCTAAAACCATCAAAAAAATGTAAAAAAGGAATACTACCCTTTATAGCACTTAAATGAGCTATTAAACTCATATAATATGCTTCTTGAACATTAGAACTTGCAAGGATTGCAAAACCTGTAGAACGAGTCGCATAAACATCCTGGTGGTCTCCAAATATTGAAAGAGCATGTGTAGAAAGACTTCTAGCAGCTACATGAATAACACCAGGTAACATTTCTCCTGCCATCTTATACATAGATGGTATCATTAATAAAAGCCCTTGAGATGCAGTAAAAGTAGAAGCTAGACTTCCGCCTTGAAGAGCACCATGCATTAATGCAGCAGCACCAGCTTCACTTTGCATTTCAGTAACTTTAACAGAATCTTGAAATATATTTTTCTTTCCAGAAGAAGACCACCTGTCAGCAAGTGCAGCCATTGATGACGCAGGAGTAATAGGATATATACCATATACTTCACTCAATAAATACGAAGCAGTTGCACAAGCCTCATTACCATCCATAATATAATAATCGTTCATATCATTCACCTTATTATAATTATACAATGAAAAAAGGTATTAAACAATTCTATTTTTTATGCTTTTTTTCATTTTCAATTTGCTCTTTAGCATTTCTTGCTATAGTACCACCTTTAATTACTATTTTTTTCACTCCATTAAAATCACTAGGATTTAATATCTTACTTATTTCTGTAGAAGATACTTCAGCAAGTTCATTCAATACTAATTCTAAATTATTCATATTATCTCTTAAATTTTCTTTAGTCAAACCTTTTTTATCTTTATATTCTTTTACACTAAATCCACTCCATGTTTGCGTTAATATATCAGTTAATATTGCAAAGTCTTTATTTGAATTTATTCCACTTCTTCTTAGTTCATCAGTAAATTCCTTTCTTATATCAATCGATTTTATTCTTTGAGAAATCCAATTTTCTGAATATCCTTTATTTCTA
Organism: uncultured Muribaculaceae bacterium; assembly: GCA_964565085.1. GTDB lineage: Bacteria > Bacillota_I > Bacilli_A > RF39 > UBA660 > CAZKSN01. The sequence goes on from CAZMCS010000080.1 coordinate 4,176, forward strand.
TATGTTTCTATTACTCTATCAATAGCAATTTCTGGGTCATATATTTCATCTATTCTTTCTCTTCCAATTTTAGCTAGCCATAATTTTAAAGGTTCAACCTTTTTACTAGGAATAGACTGAATTAATCTAAATATTCCTTCTAAATCCAAACAATCTGTCTTATAATACTTTCCATCCGAAGATAATAGTTTTAGTTGTCCGATTTTTTCGGACAACTGACTACCTTCCTCATGTAATTTGACTTTCAAATCATTCCAATATTTTCTAGGTCTTTCACTTCCAATTAAAACTTCAATAATATCAACTATACTAAAGTACCATTTCTCTTTATCAAAAACAGTTCTAATCTTTTTATTCTGAAAACTCTTTAAAATAGTCTCATTCATTCTTTCACCTCTAGTAGAATTATTGTCAGAATTAATCAAAACTCTTTTTAAAATGATCTAATATTTTTATTAGATCATTTTCTATTATATACAAATTTATTAGTATAATATTTAGATTTCAAAACTAATTGATTAAAGAAAGTATCTTTGCCTAAACTTTCTAACAAAGTTTTTTCTTCAGAAAATAAGTTAGTTCCTAAAGCTAGTTTATTTCCTTCAATACTCACCCCAAGACTTGCAAGAGTTGTAGGAAACATATCTAAAGTAGTAAATTCTCTATTCTTAATATTTTTACTATTAACTGCAGAATTAATAAATACATTATAAACATTTCTTAATGGTTCA
>CAZMCS010000081.1:0-4884 GCA_964565085.1 uncultured Muribaculaceae bacterium
CGATGAAATAAAAGAATATGAAATCCAGGATATAATAACATTACATATAAAATATTTTTAGATGCAGGATCTTTTTTACTTATATTTTTTGCATCCAAATATAAGTTTTTTAATGTTTTAAGCATAAAATCTCCTTCCTATTGTTCATGTCTTATTAAATCTTCAATATCATCTGCTATCATCCTAGCTATATTTACCTTACCTTCACTTTCATTTAATATTACTGTTTTTTTATCTTTATCAAGACCACATAGAAAACATTTTTGCTTATTACCATTTAACATTAAATCATTAGCAACTACTCTTAAATGGCCATTATGTAATCTCTTATCAGCAATTTCTAATAATTGTTGTAAACTTTTTCCCTCTTCGTATTTGAATGAAATCATTTTTAAGTTAGGATTCTTATTCTTTACTATATCTATAACTTTTTCCGTCTGTACAAGTTCTATACATTTTAATACTCCTCCACTTGGTATTTTACCTTGAAAAACTTTTTTCGGTTTATAATCTGCTACTGCTGCACAAAATATTCCATATTGATAATTTAAACAGCTTGATACACAAAGTTCTTTATATTCATCATAATCATCAAACAATATATGATTAATATATTCAGGAGGTCTTATTCCGCTACTACTTTGATAAAGTATTACATTTGCTCCTCTTAAATATAATTCATTTGCAATTTCAATACCTAACTTTCCACTAAATTTATTAGTAATGCGTCTTACATTGTCAACTTTCACTGGTGTAGGACCAGCAGTTACTAATATATTTACATCCTTTAAATTTGATTTTGACAATGTTCTTACAATACTTTTTATATTTGAATTTAATAATTTAATTTTACAATTTTTATATTTCATAACAATACCTCATCTGACAGCAATATTACCTGAGTTTCATTATTTATTAAATTATTAATTTTATCATTCTTTATAGTTTTATTTAAAACTTTATTAATAAAATTCTTCGTAACAGGATATATTATAACAGCATCATATTCTTTATCTAAAAATTCAATATTATTCCCCGAAGACCACTTTAAAATATCCTGAGTAACATACCTTAAATGATTTGAAGAAACATATGGGTAGATTTCGCACGAAAATTCCCTTAATTCAGAAATTAGTTTCGGCGCCTTGTAAGAATTAATATTATCAAGTACCATAAAGGCAACTTTTAAGTTTTTTAAATGTTGTCCATAAACATTTATCTTTTTCATAATCATCACTCTTTCTTTAACTTTTTTAAATAATCAACAATATCTTTTGCATCCGGAAGTTTTCCAATTGCTTCTACACCACATGCTAACATACCTATCTTAGGTTCTATAAATTTATATCCATAGTTCTTTAACTTCTCAATATTAGATTTAACAATAGGATTTTCATACATATTATTGTTCATTGCAGGTGCTAAAACAATTGGTGCTTTTGTTGCCATTACAGTAGTTGAAAGCATATCATCTGCTATTCCACTCGCAATCTTTCCAATAATGTTTGCTGTAGCGGGTGCAATCAAAAATATATCTGCTTTACTTGCCAAGGATATATGTTCTACATCATAATTTGTAACTTCCTCAAACATATCTATTACAACAGGATTTTTTGATAAAGTTCTTATAGTTAACGGAGTTATAAACTCTTGCGCATTTCTTGTCATAATAACATAGACATTAGCACCTTCTCTTCTCAATAAACTAATTAAACCAGCACTTTTGTAAGCTGCTATACATCCAGTAATACCTAAAACAACATTTTTACCTTTTAACATAATTATTTCCTTCTTTCTAACTAAATTTTATGATATAATTGTTGATAAGTAAAATATATATATGTTATTATGTATATAAGGAGAAATTATAATGAATGTTAATTTAGAACTCTACAGAATATTTTATAAAGTTGCAAAATATAAACATATGTCAAAAGCTGCTAATGAACTTTTTATTTCTCAACCTGCAGTATCACAAGCTATAAAGAAACTAGAAAGTCAATTAGGAGGTACACTTTTTTTAAGGTCTAACAAAGGTCTTGAACTTACAGAAGAAGGAAAAATGTTATTCAGTTATGTAAGTGGTGTAATCGATTTAATAAGTAATGCCGAAAATGAATTTAGTAATTTTAAAGAGTTAAAAATTGGAGAAGTAAAAATTGGAGTATCAACTACTTTAACAAAACTAGTTTTAAGTAAAAGTTTAAAACAATTTACTGAAGATTACCCTAATATCAATATTATAATTGAAAACTATTTAACTTCAAATTTAATTTTAGATCTTCAAAAGGGGAAACTTGATTTTATAATATTTAATGAGGGTGATAATACTGAAACAAATATAAAAATAATTCCATTACGGAAAGTGCATCACTCCTTCTTTTATAATAAGAATAAATTTAATTTTAATAAATCTTTAAATATTAAAGATTTAAATAATTATCCTTTAATTCTTCAAAAAAAAGAATCTAACAGCAGAAAATATTTAGATTCTTTAATGTTAAATAACAAAATGATTTTAATACCAAAAATAGAAGTAGCAAGTCAAGAATTAGTAAATGAATTAATAGAAACTGGTCTTGGTATAGGTTTTTCAATAAAAGAAATGATTACTGTAGACAATTATCCTAATTTAAAAGAATTGAATATTTTTCCAGAAATAAAAGAAACAGTAGTAAATTTAGGTTTAAGTAAATCAATTTCTCCTACTTTTGCTTCTAAAAAATTTATTGAATATCTAATTAAAAATAATAAATAATTATTTACATTTTTAAACCTTCTAAATCTTTAAAAGCAGGTCCATAAATAACATGACCATACTTGTCAAAAATAGAACCATGACATTTTGATTCCCAAACTTTATCTATATCATTCCAAATCAAAGAACATCCCATATGAGTACACTTATTTTTTAAAAATATATATTTGTTTTTACTTTCTCTATACACTAAAACATTATTTCCTTGATATTTCATCACTTTTCCACTATTAATCTTTATTTCTTCTAAATTATACTTTTTTAAAAATAACTTACTAACTATTAAACCATTAATACTATGACATATCATTCTAAATGTACTTTTTAAATCCTTAATTAATGTGCATCTATTTGTTTTATAAAGTGTATCATACTTTTTGTTATTAAGTATATTTGTTACATTTTTTGCTGCAATATGACTGTTTGTAAAACCCCATTTTTGAAATCCAGTAACTAATATTATATTAGGATTCTTTTTGGAATATTCTCCAACAAAAGGAAGTGAATCAATAGGCATACAGTCTTCTGTAAACCACTTATATTTTATTTTAGCACTTCTATCTAATTCATATATTTTATTAACTAATGTATCATAACATTCTTTAATACTATTATTTATACCTGTGAAGTGATCACAACCTCCAATTATTAAAGTGGAACTATCATATGTTCTAAGATAATAATAAGGCTTATCCAACGAAACATAATTTGATTTTAATTTAATTTTTGACTTAAAAGCAATAGCATAAGATTTACTCTGATATATTTTTGTGAAATACAAGTTATCAGGATTTAAAAAAGGATAATGACAGGCCATAATAATCTTATTAGTGTTTATCTTATATTTATTATTTATTAATACTTCATATGAGTCTTTTATTTTATTAATTTTTGTTACTGTGGAATTTTCATATAAAGAAATATTATTTTTTATTAAAATATCAATAATACTCATCATATATTTCATAGGATTAAAAATAAATTGATTTTTAAATTCCATACCTCTTCTATAACTTATGATATCATTATATGAAGGTAGCAGTTTGCAACTACTATATTTTTTAATTATTTTATATTGATTTTTTAAAACTTCCACATTATCATTTTCACTAGCACACAATACAGTACTTTCTTCTTTGTAATCACAATTAATATTTTCTTTCGTTATAATTCCTTTTATTAAATTTAATCCTTTTATTTGTGATTTTAAGTAAGATTTAGCCTTTTCTTCACCATGTTTATTTACTATTTCATCATAAAGCGAACCATGCGCGATACTTAATTGTGCGGTAGTATTAGCACTTACTCCATTTGCAAGTTTCTTACTATCAACTAATATAAATTTAATATTACTTTTCATAAAATAATAAGCACACATTAAACCAGCAATTCCACCGCCTATAATTAAAACGGGAGTAGTAATATCTTTGTCTATTCTAGGCAAGTTTCTATCAATATAGTCATTCATCCAAATTGACTTCATCTTTTATCACCTATAATTAGTATAAACAAAAAACGAGTTATAAAACTCATTTTTATTTTCTTTCCTTAAATATAATTTTAGCATTGTATAATCTATCTATATTTATTCTATTAGTTTTTGATTTTATATTGTCAAATAGCAGTATACTTAATGTTTCCCACAGTGATACCCACCCTGCTATATATAAAATATCAACAAATAACTTTGCAAAATCTTTTATAGAATTAGATAAAATTAAAAAAATAGTTCCAATTAAAAAGAATATTAATGATTTTATCTTATTTCCTTTAAGCATTTTCTGTTTTAATGAATATGATAAACCATAATGAGATTTAATAATTGTCAGTAATTTATTTTTTTCTTCATCTGTAATATGAGGTGTATCAAATTCTAATACAATATTATATTTAGTAGATATATTCTCAACTCTATTGTGAACGAAACTTAAAATATCATCAGATAAAGTTAAATCATCAGCATCATATTCATTGTAGTAATCCTCTTTATTTTTAATGTAAATAGAAATAATTGCATCTTCATTCTCTACATAATTACGAGCAATATATTTTTCCGCATCAAATTTCTTTCTTCTTAGCATATTATCGTCTCCTATTATTTACTTAAAATAATTATACTACATTTA
>CAZMCS010000082.1:0-4808 GCA_964565085.1 uncultured Muribaculaceae bacterium
CTAATACATATTCACCTAAATCTAAATTAAGTTCATCAATTATAGGATTAATTATTTTTGTAGCTTTTACACTTAAATTAACATCTACTCCATTTTCACCATCAATTACAATAAAAAGTGTTTTAACATTATCTTCTTCTCCAAATCTAACATCAATTACTTTTATATTTTCATTTTCAAGCGGTTTTGTTATAGCATTTAAAATTTCACTCTCCATTTTACCTCCATTATTAGATTAAAGAGTGGGTTTCCCCACTCCTTTCTGTGCATTTTCATTATAGCATATCAAATTTATAAATACAATGTTTATTATTAAATATTTTGAAGTTCACTAACTGGTCTAAAAGATTTTCTATGTTCATCTATTATTCCGTATTTCTTTATTGCTTCTATATGTTTTTTAGTACAATAGCCCTTGTTACTTTTTAAGTTATACATAGGATACTTTTCATCTAGTTTTATCATCATTTTATCTCTTGTAACTTTTGCAATTATAGAAGATGCTGCAATAGATTGACTAAGTTTATCACCTTTAATTATAGAAGTACTAGGAATATTTACATCTATTTTCATTGCATCAATTAGTAAATGTTCTGGTTTGACTTCGCAGTCTTCTATAGCCAACTTCATTGCTTCCTTAGTTGCCTCATATATATTTATTTTATCTATTCTTTTAGAAGATACTGTACCTATTCCAATACTTATAGCATTCTTTTTAATAATTTTATATAATTTTTCTCTTTTCTTTTCAGTTAACATCTTAGAATCTTTTATATCTTTTCTAACAAAATTTTTAGGAAGAATAACACAAGAGGCAACAACAGGTCCTATTAAAGGTCCTCTTCCAACTTCGTCTATCCCACCTATTAATTCTATTCCTTGCTTATATAATTCTTTTTCATACTTAATCATATTAATCCTATTTTCTTGGAGAAAGTTTCATTACAAGTTCACTTTCTCTATCAAATAACCTACATATATCTTCTTCTGTATAATACCCATTTAAAATATTTGAAAATTCTTTTTCTGTTATTTTCTCTTTATATGGATTATTATCAAAATATTCATTTGTAGGATTTAAAATATAATCAAAATCTTTATCATCTTTAATAAATGCTATATATTCCGTTTTTCCTTCAGAATAACAACAATATAGATATAAATTTTTATATTCCTTAACTCTATGAATTTCTTTTTTACTATAAACTTCATAGGTTCTTAAATTTTCATTTATTTCTTTTCTTTCTAATTCATTTCCCCATTTATCAAAAATAGATTTTATTTCAATTACTTTTGGATCTGCTATAATATGTTCAAATTTTTGATCAGTAACTAAAATATTCTTTTTATCTTTTGAATAACTTAATTTTAAAGTGCTAATAGAACAACCAAAGTCATCAATAAAAGTATAGTGCCAAAATTTACAAATATTATTTACTTTATCAAAAGAAATATAATACTCATAATCATTTCCCAAATCTTCTTCCGAATAATCTATGTATATTTTACTTATTCGTTTACTATTTATATAAGCATCTGACAAAGTAAAATTAAAGAAAATATCATCAGTTAAAAGCAACCTTTTTTCTATTTTATTTAGAAGTTTAAAAGCGCTTTTATAAAATTTAGCATAAAAAGAATTGTTTTTAAATTCATTTGGTATTAAATTAAATAAGTTATTTTTATCTTTATTATCTATATTCATATAATTTCTCCTTAATTAAACCTTTTTGTAAGTTTTAATACTTCTTCTTTTAATTCTTTTGATGAGTTTCCATCTTTTAAAGCCTTGGAAATTATAATTCCTATTTCTTTAAAATCTTTTTCTTTTAATCCTCTTGTTGTCATTGCTGGACTTCCAAGTCTTATTCCACTTGCTTTAAATGGACTTTCTGTATCATATGGTATTGTATTTTTATTAACTGTTATATTTATTTTATCAAGTATTGCCTCTGCTTCTTTACCAGTAATTCCAATAGAGTTTTTTACATCAACTAAAATCAAATGATTATCAGTACCATCTGATATAATTCTAAAACCTTCACTTTCTAGTGTTTCAGAAAGTACTTTTATATTTTTTAATACTTGTATTTGATATTCTTTAAATTCAGGCATTAACGCTTCATAAAAACATTGTGCTTTAGCTGCGATGACATGCATTAAAGGTCCACCTTGTATTCCGGGAAATATTATTTTATCTATTTTTTTAGCTATATCTTCATTATTTGTAAGAATTAGTCCTCCACGAGGTCCTCTAAGAGTTTTATGAGTAGTTGATGTTACAACATCTGCATAAGGAAATGGACTAGGATGTAAGTTAGTTGCAACAAGTCCTGCTATATGAGCCATATCAACCATTAAATAAGATCCACAAGTATCAGCTGCTTCTCTAAACTTCTTAAAATCAATTATTCTTGAATATGCACTAGCACCTGCTATAATCATTTTGGGTTTTTCTTTTCTAGCAAGTTTTATTAATGCTTCATAATCAATCATTTCTGTTTCTTTATCAACATTATATTCAATAATTTTATAATCTAAGCCACTAAAACTAAGTGGATGCCCATGTGTTAAATGCCCTCCATGACTTAAATTCATTCCCATTACTTTATCACCATGATTAAGTAACGCTTTATAAACAGCCATATTGGCAGTACTACCTGAATGAGCTTGAACATTTGCATATTCACAGTTAAAAAGTTTTTTTGCATACTCTATTGCCTTACTTTCAAATATATCAATATATTTGCATCCTCCATAGTATCTTTTACTCGGATATCCTTCAGCATACTTATTTGTTAAAATACTTCCCTGAAGTTTTAATATATCACTTGAAACAAAGTTTTCAGATGCAATTAACTCTATATTATCTCTTTGTCTTTTCTTTTCACTTTTAAGAGCATTTTCTAATATTTTATCCATTTATTCCTCCTTAAAATAATTATAACATAATAAAAAATATTTAATAAATTAAATCTAAAGATTTATAAAATAAGTAATCTTTTTCAAAATAAGATTTACTGTACGCCAAAATCCATACATCAGTTCCTTTTCTATTTATATTAGATTCAAAATATTTATTCATTTTTAATTCTTTCAACTTATCTTCTATTGTCTCTTTTTGTTTATCACTAACCATTAATACTAAACTTCCATTCTCTTTTAAAATAAATTTTAAATTTATTAATCCTATTAAAATATGATTAATAGAATTAATAGAAAAAGGCACTTCAGTAACTATTCTATCAACACTTTCATTTTTAAAATATAAATCTCTAATATCAGAAATAATATGCTTATCACTTATTCTTTGTAAACCAGGAGATATTATTTCATCAATATCTGCACTTATAATGTTTAATTTTTTATAATAATTTCTTGCTTCATAAACAATTCCACCAGCTCCTGCAAAAGGATCTAGAACAGTATCATTTTCTTTTATCATTGAAATATTAAGCATAAGTCTTGCATCTTCCACTGGTAATGCTCTTTTACCAGTATCAGTTCCATCACCCCTATAACCTTTAATTTTCTTTACATTATGGTTTTCATCATAAATATAAAAAACTCTATTATGAACTTGACTATTTTTAAATATTTCTTCATCAATTTCTAAAAAATTATAAATAGAAAATTTTTTCTTTTTCCATATTAATTCATTAATACTCTTTAAATCTGTTTCATTTACCATACTTTCATTATTAAAGTTCAATAAATATACTTTATTTGTATATCCAAGTTTAGATAGTGCTAGTTTACTTTCTTCTAATTTTTTTTCATTTATCATAAAAGAAAATATCCCCTTTATATCTCCTAATGGTCCATTAGATAAAAAAGTACTACCTAAATCTTTTAATAAAGAATAAACTTCCATAATTGCAACTTTTTTAACTTTTATTCTTGAATTACGTATTTTAAATACTAATACTACATTATTCTTTAATAAGTTATTTAGATCATTCTTATTCATGAACATCACCTTAAATAATTATAACATAAAAAAGAACCAATTATTTTTGGTTCAATTCTTTTCTTTTGTTAATTTTAATTTAATTTCTTCATAATCCATACAATATCTTTCTAAGAAACATAATGCATGGGCTTTTCTTACTTTTTTTAAATTTTCTAATACTCCTAAAAGATATTTCTTTATTTCATCTTCTACAGTTAATTCTTCTGTTACTGAAATAAAAAATTCAGAATTCTGCTTCGTACTACTTTTAGAATCAGCCGTTTTCTCTTTATAACTTCTTTCACCAGACAACTTTATTTTCTCACAATAATCCGGAACAACTACTCCATAAATTTGATTCATTTCATAGAGTTTGTCATGTTCTGCAAATATAAGTTTTACTTCAAATTTAACTTCTTTATCATCATAAGTATTTTTCATACAAACCTCCTATTAATTACATTTTAATATAATTAATTACTTTGATCCTATTAAATTACTTTTTATACTTCTTACTAGAGATGGATTTTTTGTTTTATATCCTATATTAAATCGACCTTCATTAACTGAAATAGGATATTTTCCAATACGAGAAACTTTATCAGGTGTACCAATTTCTTTTGGAAAATCTATTGAAAATAAATATACTAATAATTCCATAGCTTCTTTTTTTATTATGTAAGATTTCTCTGAAGAAGAATATTTATCACCAGTTTTCGCTGGTACAAAAGTTACAGTAAAAGTTCCTTCAGTTTTGCCATCTTTAATATATACATTAATACTACCCTCTTTTTTTCTATCTCTAAGAAATTTAAGTGTTCTTATAATATCATAATTTATATCAGATAACTTTAGT
>CAZMCS010000083.1:0-4715 GCA_964565085.1 uncultured Muribaculaceae bacterium
AAATGGAATAGATAACGTTTGTTTCAAAGGAAGGGTAGATAAGAGATACATCCCATATGTACTTAATAAATCGGATTTAAATGTCTTGCATTTTGAGCAGAGTACAATAAAAAAATACGGAATCAGTATGAATAAATTATTCGATTACTTTGCTAGTGGAAAGCCCACGATTTCCGACTGTGAGGCTGGATATGACATTGTTAACAGGTATAATGCAGGCTTGTCGGAAGATTTTATTGATCCGCATGAATTGGCAGACACCATTCTTTTGTTTTTGAATATGAGTGAAAAAGATTACATTCAATATTGTACGAATGCAAAGAGAGCGTCTCGAGAATATGACTATAAAACACTAACACAAAAATTGGTTGCGATTCTGCAGATTATCGAAAAACAGACAATAAGCCGTACATGAGCACACTATAATCATATGCTATTTTTTAGCTTTTTGGAGGATTAATTATGAATGGTATCAAACAAAAACTTTTAAGTAAAACCGCGAGGCTTGGTGTAGTTGGACTGGGGTACGTAGGTCTGCCTTTAGCAGTGGAAAAAGCCAAAGCCGGATTCAAGACGATTGGTTTTGACGTCCAGAAATCAAAGGTCGACATGGTCAATGCCGGCAGAAACTATATCGGGGATGTGGTCAACGAAGATCTGGAAAAAATTGTTCGTTCCGGACTTTTACAGGCAACCATGGATATATCAGAAGTTGCCACGGCGGATTGCGTTTGCATTTGCGTACCGACGCCTTTGGATGCGCATCAACAGCCGGACATCAGTTATGTAAAGTCTTCAACGGAGAGTATCCTGCCATATTTACATAAAGACATGTTGATCATCTTGGAATCCACTACCTATCCGGGAACAACGGAGGAATTGTTAAAACCGATTCTGGAATCGACCGGACTGAAGTGTGGGCAAGATTTCTATCTGGCCTTTTCGCCGGAACGGGTTGATCCGGGAAATCTCATATACAAAACTAAGAATACCCCAAAGGTGGTCGGTGGTATTACTCTTGAATGTACGGAGCTCGCGGCAATTTTATATGAGGCGATTCTGGATGCTCCTGTACACAAGGTTTCCTCGCCTGCTATTGCCGAGATGGAAAAAATACTGGAGAATACCTACCGAAATGTTAATATCGGGCTGATCAACGAGCTGGCAATGATGTGTAACAAAATGGGCATCAACATCTGGGAAGTCGTCGATGCGGCGAAAACAAAGCCTTACGGCTTTCAGGCTTTCTATCCGGGCCCGGGACTGGGCGGACACTGTATTCCTCTCGATCCCTATTATCTCTCTTGGAAAGCGCGGGAGTACGGTTTTCATACCTCAATGATCGAGTCCTCGATGATGATCAACGATCGGATGCCGGAATACTGTGCCGAACGCTCGGCAAAGATATTGAATCGTTATAAGAAAGCAATGAACGGTTCCAAGGTGTTGATTCTGGGGGTAGCATACAAGCAGGATATTGATGACTATCGGGAGAGCCCGGCGATCCGCGTGATCGAGGAACTGGAGAAAATGGGAGCGATCGTTAAGTTCTTCGATCCGTATGTTTCGGAATATAAAGAGCATGGTGCGACCAAAAAAGGAGAAAAAGAACTGACTGCCGATCTGATTAAGGAAGCGGATTTGGTCGTAATTACTGCTGCGCATACGAATGTTGATTACGATTTTGTTCAGAAGAACGCGAAAGTGGTTTTTGACACCAAGAATGTGATGAAATCCGTCGCTGATCAGAGCAATATAGAACTACTGTAGGAAGGATCTACTATCAAAATGAAGTATGCGATGATCGGATGCGGACGTATCTCTGTAAATCACGTGGCTGCATCGCTTGAGAACGGATTGGAACTTGTCGCGATATGTGACATTATTCCCGAGCGTATGGATGAAACCATTCGGAAATTCAACTTGCCGGATACGGTAGCAACGTATACGGATTACAAAAAGATGCTCGCGGAGAAATCGCCCGAACTCGTTGCCGTTTGTACGGAAAGCGGAAACCACGCGAGCATCGCTCTGGACTGCATTGATGAAGGTTGTAACCTGATCATCGAAAAGCCGATCGCGCTTTCGCTCGAGGATGCGGATTGCATTATTGAGCGGTCCAAGGCAAAGGGCGTCAAGGTGGGCGCTTGCCACCAGAATCGATTCAATAAATCGGTTCAGAAGATCAGAGAGGCTCTGGAAGCCGGCCGTTTCGGGCGTCTTCTTCACGGGGCGGCTCATGTTCGATGGAATCGCGGAAAGCAATATTATGATCAAGCTCCCTGGAGAGGGACGTGGGCGATGGACGGCGGAGCATTGATGAACCAATGTATTCACGACATCGATTTGCTCCGTTGGATGATGGGCAGAGAGATTTCGTCCGTGACCGGAATCACCGATAATATGACACATAATTATCTGGAGACTGAGGACCTGGGACTGGCACTGGTTACCTTTTCGAACGGGAGTTATGGCATAATCGAGGGGACAACCAATGTGTACCCTCATAATTTGGAGGAGACCCTCTACATTTTCGGAGAAAAGGGAACCGTAAAGGCCGGAGGCAAATCGGTCAACATTATTCAGGAATGGAAATTTGCAGGGGATTCTGAGGATCCGGAGATAGTCAAGATAGAATACAGCGAGAATCCGCCCAATGTCTACGGATTTGGCCACACACCTTTGTATGCGGATGTAATCCGGGCAATACGGGAGGATCGTGAGCCATACGTGACGGCTCGAGACGGACGGGAAGCACTTGAATTGGTATTGGCGATATACAAATCTTCAGCCGAAGGGAAGACGGTAACACTTCCGCTCGATCGGGGAAGCACGATGGATTATGTGGGAAGGTTCGGGAAATGAGTTATTTCGTTCATGAAAGCAGTTATATTGATGAGAATGTTGCGATCGGTGACGGAACAAAAATTTGGCACTTCTGCCATGTGCAAACCGGTGCTCGAATCGGAGAACGTTGCTCACTCGGACAGAACGTAAACATTGCCAATCATGTTAAAATCGGTAATGGAGTAAAAATTCAGAATAACGTATCGGTTTATGAGGGCGTTGAAATTGAAGACGATGTGTTTTGCGGACCTTCAATGGTCTTTACGAATGACCTGACACCCAGAAGCAAGTACCCGAAGGGCGCATCCGCGTACAAGAAAACACTTGTGAAAAGAGGAGCATCGATCGGAGCCAATGCGACGCTCGTGTGTGGCACGACCGTCGGAGAGTGGGCGATGATCGCCGCAGGTGCCGTCGTGACGAAAGACGTTCCGGCGTACGCATTGATGGCAGGTGTTCCTGCCAGACAGAAGAGTTGGGTATGCGAATGTGGGCAGACATTGGAGGCTGAACTTCGTTGCTCTCAGTGTGGACGGAAATACACTCTTCTGGATAACCAATTAGCGGAAAAGAAAGAAGATTAATAATTATGGAATTCAGAGATTTGAAGTCTCAATACAGAAAATATAAAATTGAAATCGATTCTGCTGTTCAGTCTGTTATTACTGAGGCTAATTTTATTGGGGGCAGAGAAGTCGGAATCCTCGAAAATCGACTCAGAGATTATGTCGATGTCAAACACTGTATTACTTGTGCCAACGGAACCGAAGCTATGACGCTCATTCTGATGGCTTGGAATATCGGACTGGGAGATGCCGTGTTTGTTCCGGATTTCACTTTCTTTTCGACAGGCGAAGTGGTTGCTTACCGGGGAGCGACACCGGTGTTTGTCGATGTTGAATGGGATACCTTTAATATCAATCCGAAGAAACTCGAGAAAGCGATTATTAGAGTTCTCGATGAAGGGAAACTAAAACCGCAAGTAATTATTCCTGTCGATCTTTTCGGCCTGCCTGCCAATTACACGGAGATTCAAAAGGTTGCGCAGAAATATGGATTGAAAATGCTTGAAGATGCTGCACAAGGTTTTGGTGGAAGTATTAACGGAAAGAAAGCCGGGAGTTTCGGATATGCGGCTACAACCTCTTTCTTTCCCGCAAAACCGCTGGGATGTTACGGAGACGGAGGAGCAATTTTTACGGATGATGACGAAATGGCCGAGCGTCTTAAATCTCTTAAGGTGCACGGAAGGGGAGATCATAAGTACGATAATGTTCGCGTTGGAGTGAATTCAAGATTAGATACGATTCAAGCAGCGATACTCAATGTGAAATTGACAGCTTTCATGGAGCACGAACTTGAGGACGTGAATCGAGTCTATCGAATGTACAACGAAAGGCTCAAGGAAACTGTCTCGATACCAATTGTTCCGGAAGGGTACGAATCGAGTTTTGCGCAGTATACGATCAAACTGAAAAATAAAGAGCAGAGGGATGGTTTACAGACATCGCTAAAATCTGCCGGTATTCCGAGTATAATCTACTATCCCAAGCCTATGCATAAGCAACAGGCATTTATTCAAAATCAGTACGACGAAAATGACTTTACAGTTACGAACGAGCTATGCAATACGGTTCTTTCGTTACCAATGCATCCGTATGTAACAGAAGAAGATGTTGAACAAGTAGTTGATAATATAAAGAGGAATCTGAAATGAAAATCTTACATATCAACTCGTATTATGGTACAGGCGTTTTTTATAAACATCTTTACGATGAGCAGGTTAAATCCGGCCTTGATATTGATGTTTATATTCCGGTGCTCAAATCATTCGATTGTAGTGGGAGAGCGTTTGGAGAGTATACGAA
>CAZMCS010000084.1:0-4695 GCA_964565085.1 uncultured Muribaculaceae bacterium
TAGATACTGTTTGTTCACTAGCTACATCATTAGAATATCTTTGAATACTACTTATCAAGTATTCCTTTGCTTTCTTATCTGCCTCTAATTTTGCTTCATCTTCTCTTTCTTTTAAATAACTAGATATTTCCTTTGACATTTCATCTTCTACTTTTTGCATGATTAAACTTTGTGCCTTTTCTTTTGAATATCCAGATATTTTCTCTAAAAGAGTTACCTGTTCTTTTAAAACACTCTCCATTTTTGCATTTTTCTCTTGAAGTTCATTTTGTTTAGCTAATAAATTCTTATCTTTTTCATCTAAAGTTTTTTCACGTTCACTAATAATTTCATCACGTTTATCTAAACTCTTCTCACGACTTAAAATCCTGTCATTTACTTCATTTAATTCTTTCTTTTTCTCTTTTATTTCTTGTTCAACTTGTTGTTTTTGTTTATAAGATTCTTCTTTAATTTCAAGAAGATTATCTCTTTTTAGTTTGTCTACTTCCCTTTTTGCATCTTGAATTAATTTATCAGCTTTTTGTTGAGCTGCGTTTTCTTTTATTTTATTAAAAATAAATACCAATAAAGCTCCAACAAACAATCCGCCTATTACTAGCAAAATGGAGAAAACTGTATTATCCATATTTTTTCCTCCATAATTTTTTTATAGAAGTTGTGAACTACTTCTATTCTTATTGTAAAATTAAAATTCAATATTGTCAAACGATTTTTAATGATAATTTGATTTACATCTATACATTAGCTTTTTACGGCTTTTATATTTTTGATATTTTAAATAGATAAAAAATAATAATAGAACTGCTATTAAACATATAATCCAATTTTCTTTAATATATCTAAATAAATTAAAGTTAATCTTTTCATTTAAGATTATATCTATACTGTCAATAACTTCATCATCATATTCTATATTTAAAATACCTAATTTCGTCCCAATTTCAACATTAGTTGTTAATAAATTAGTTCCAGAATATTCTAATTTAATATCTTCTAATTCTACTTCCTTTGGAAGCAACTTTATTATTTTATCTTCTGAATAAAAATCAATATATTCTCTTTTATCATATTCTGTTTTTATTGAAGCAAGCAATTGATTTTCTTCAACTATAGTCATTTCTTTATAATTTTCATCATAATATTCATAAATATTAACAGCATCTTTAATATGATAAATTTTATTATTGAAAGAAGAAGCTCCTGCTGTTACTAAAAGAAGATTCATATCATCAAGATTGGAAATACTAGCCATGCATAAGCCAGCTATACTAGTATATCCTGTCTTTGAACCTAATATATTTTTTACGCTTACATTATATTGATTTCCATAAAGCAATAAAGTACTTTGCATAAAGATATCTGTAGTAGAAGTATAAACCTTGCTAGTAAACATTTCTCTAAATATTTCATTTTTTAAAGAATATTTTAATAAAGTTGCAATGTCTTCAACAGTTGAATATTGATTTGATTCGACTAGACCAGTTACACTAGTAAACTTTGTATTATTTAAGCCAAGACTTTTTGCTTTATTATTCATTAAACTTACATGTGCTTCAATACTACCTGATGTAAGCACTGCAAGCGCCTGTGCAGCATCTGCTCCTGAAGGAAGCATAGCACCATACATTAAATCTAAATAAGATACTTGCTGTCCAATTTGAAAACCTACAAGAGCAGCATCTAATTCTAATAAATTTTCGAATGCTTTTGAAGTTAATATTACTTTTTTATTAATATCTTGAATATTCTCTAAAGCAACAATTACAGTCATTATCTTAGTAAGACTTGCTATAGGTATTCTCTCATCAGAATTAAGTTCATAAAGTAATGTATCATCATTTAAGTCATATAAAATAACATTCTTAGAATATAAATCAATAAATTCTTTTGCATACAAACTATTTACTGAAATAAAAAGTACAAGAAATAATAATAATATCTTTTTAAATATTTTCATTTTACCACCTAGACTATAAAAAATTATATCATAATAATATCTTTCATAAAAGAAAAAACTAATATTTGAATATTAGTTTCTTGGAATTTATTTTGTTTTTACTTCAGTTTTCTTAATAGAATAATGTTCCTTTACTTTACTCTCAAGTTCTTCTCTTAATTTAGTATTTTCTTTTAATAATAATTTAACATTTTCTTTTCCTTGACCTATTTTTTCTCCTTTATAGGCAAACCAAGCACCACTTTTCTCAATTATATCAATAGATGAAGCAATATCAACAATTTCACCTTCTCTGCTTACTCCCTTACCATACATTATATCAACTTCAGCAGTCTTAAATGGAGGTGCAACTTTATTTTTAACTACTTTAACAACTACTTTATTTCCTAATATTTCGTTTCCAACTTTTATTTGTTCAGCTCTTCTTACATCAAGTCTTACTGAAGAATAGAATTTAAGTGCTCTACCTCCTGGAGTTGTTTCAGGATTACCAAACATTACCCCAAGTTTTTCTCTTAATTGATTAATGAATATACAAATTGTATTTGTTTTATTAATAGCCCCACTCAACTTCCTTAAAGCTTGTGACATTAGTCTTGCTTGAAGTCCCATATGAGAGTCCCCCATTTCTCCCTCAATTTCTGCTTGAGGAACTAAAGCTGCTACAGAATCTATTACTATAATAGAAATAGACTCACTTCTTACAAGAGCTTCACATATCTCTAATGCCTGTTCACCTGTATCAGGTTGTGAAAGAAGCAATTCATCAATGTTAACTCCCAAGTTCTTCGCATATACAGGATCCAAAGCATGTTCTGCATCTATGAATGCAGCCTTGCCTCCCTGTTTTTGTACTTCTGCTATTGCATGTAATGCAAAAGTTGTCTTACCACTTGATTCTGGACCAAAGATTTCAATAATTCTCCCCTTTGGATAACCTCCAACACCCAATGCTATATCTAAACTCAAGCTTCCACTTGAAACTATATCTATATTTTTTATTCCACTTTCACCAAGTCTCATGATAGCACCTTTTCCAAATTGTTTTTCAATATCAAGCATAACCTGCTTTAACTTATCATCATTCTTTTCTTTCATACATTTCTCCTTCATATAATATAATTTTAATATCTATTTAAATCTTTGTCAACATATTTTTTCAAACATTTGTTTGTAATATTTAATTTTATATATCTTTAATATCCATAAAATAAAAAAATCCCTAAAAGGGATTTTAATTTTAATAATTATTTTTCATTAAATATTATATTTTTATTTTTAATATAGTATTCCACTCCACTTATAACTGACATAACAGTTGCTACTAAAATTAATAAGTCTGCTATTCTTAAATTAAAGAATTCAAATGGCATATTATAGAAGAATGTAAGAGTTATTCCCGCTAACATGAATATAGTTTTAACCTTTCCAGCAATACTTGCTGCTACAGCACCTTCACTTCTTCCTGCAACCATTTTAATTGAATCTACTATTATATCTCTTGTAACTATTATAACTGGAACTATAACACTTATAAAGCCACTTACTGCTAATATAATTAGAACTCCATTTACAAGCATCTTATCAGCTATAGCATCCATTACTTTACCTAAGTCAGTAACTAAATTATACTTTCTAGCCAAGTATCCATCAATAAAATCAGTAGTTGAAGCAACTAAAAATATAAATCCGGCTATTAAGTATTTACTGTCAACTAAAATTTTTCCTCCAGATGGTCCTAAATGAAATATTGGAAATTCAACCCCTATCTTAAAAAATGGAAATACTAGTAATATCAATAAAAAAATTGATAATATTATTCTTGCAAAAGTTATTCTGTTTGGTAAATTCATAAAAATACTCCTCTCTTATTTATTACTTAAAACAGCTAGTACTAACAATACTACTGTAATTACTAAAAATACAGATATAATATATAACAACACTGGATTAAACCTATTTTTTATTTTGCTCACAGAAGTATAGGGAGAAACTATTTTCTTTGTTGAAAGAGACTTCTCTTCATCTCTTATTTCCTTAACCTTCTCTTCTATTTCTGCAACTGGTATTCTAGATGTAAAATTAAAAACAAAATCGTTAAAATCTTCCATTATCTTATCTTCATTTAAATTTAAATATTTAGCATATTTCTTAATTAATTCTTTCAAGAAAAAAATATCCTTAAAAGCATTTGCATTTCCATCTTCTAAGTTTTCCAACTGCGCTACAGTCACTTGCATATCTGAAGCCGCTTCTTCTGTTTTTATACCAATAAATTCTCTAGCTTCTTTAAATTTAGATCCTATATCTTTCACAGGTAATCTCCTTTATATTAATAATCTTAATAAGCCATATTCTGTACCACTTTCGTGGTGACAAACATTTATCTAGAATCACTTCTTCTTCACTCCGTTTTTATTCCTTCGTGAAAATTCCCTTACCAAAATTTAGGTTTCTCGCTCGCGGGGTTTACCTCGTTCCACTCTTTTCATTCCTGAAAAGTATCGTCTCTATGGCACTTTTATACCTACTATAATCAGTTCTTGATTATTTCAGAGCCGTTAGCTTTCACTACCTAAGGTTATTTTTTCCCTTAGCACGAACACTACTATCATCTCAGATAGTGCGAGTATGGACTTTCCTCTACATAATTATATGCAGCGTTTGTCTAAAGATTATTATTGTTGTTCTTCTCCATAAACTATTTTCTCAAGTTCACTAATGCGTCTTAATAA
>CAZMCS010000085.1:0-4671 GCA_964565085.1 uncultured Muribaculaceae bacterium
GTAACACTTTTGAAATAATCATTAAAATTATCTAATTTATTTACTGCATTTACAATTTCTTCACCAACATCTTTAGGATTTCTAAATGTTTCTTTAGCAATACTAAAAACGCTGTTAATTTGATAATCAGTTAGTTCCTTTCTATTAGATTCCTCTATTCTTAAATATTTAATATCAATATTTAATTTAAGAAATACATTCTCAATAAATTTTTCTATTTGTTGTTTCATATAATCACTATTACCTATTATATACTAAAAACTTTTAAAAATATATACCTATATCCATCTAGGTATATATAAGTTTCTTGTATAACTTTCTAAATACTTCTTGTAAGCTTTATTCATACATTTAACTATATAAAGAAGCACATCTTCAATATCTTTCTTTACTTTCATTTCTGCGATTGTTTTAGTTAATTCTCTTCTAAAATCTTCATTAATAAAGTATTTATTCATTACTTCATTAATACTAACTATTTCATTAACTATTTCTTTATTATTTATATTAGCATTAAAAACAAACTCTGAATATACTCGAATTAACTTTCCGGTTACCAAATCATCTTCAGGAAATTCTTCATTTATTATTTTATAATAACTTGGACAATAACTTAAAACACTCTTCTTATCTTTCATATAAATCTTCCTTTAAAATAATTTTAATATATCATTTAATGTAACATAAATTGTTAATGATATCAATAGAATAAATCCTACTAAATTTAAATACTTTTCTACATTTGGACTTAATTTCTTATTTAAAATTCTTTCTATCAATACCAAAAGTATTCTTCCACCATCAAATACAGGTATTGGTATTAAATTAATAATTCCAATATTCATACTTAAATATGCTGTTAAATAAATAAGATTTTCAAGCCCGGTTTCTTTTACATTATCTATAATTGTATATATTCCAATAGGTCCACTTACATTTTTTAAACTAATATTGCCTGTTATTAAATTTGTTATTATTACAAATATAGATTTCATCATATTACCGAATTCTATTACAGAATATTTAACAGTATTTATAAAGCCATAAATCTTATTATTTGCAAATGACAAACCAAAACTTCTTACCTTTTCACCATCAATTTCCTTATCTACCGGTGTAATTATTATTTTTTTATTACTTTCATTCTGACTCACTAAAAACGAAAATTTCTTTAATTCTTCATTCTTATTTAGTTCAATTAAAACATCATTATATGTTTTAACTTTTGATCCCTCTACTTCAAGTATTAAATCTCCTTCTTTTAAACCAGAAATATATGCAGGAGAATCTTTTTCTATATTACCAATAAAAGGTCTTGTATCTGGATTTCCATATATTAATCCACTTATAAAAAGAAGAAAAAATGCTAAGATAAAATTAAATATAATTCCTAATATAAGAACTGTTAATTTTTGAAGAAAACTTTTATTTTCAAGTACTTGATCTTTTCTTAACTTACCTGAACTATCTTCTTCACTGTTAGCCATTGAAACAAAGCCACCTACTGGAAAGAGTCTTATTGAATATAAAGTCTCATCTTTTTTTCTTCTGAAACTAAATATTTTTGGTCCCATACCCAATGCAAACTCTTCTACATATATCTTATTTTTTTTAGCTGCAATAAAATGTCCAAGTTCATGGACAAATATAATAATTCCCAAAATAAGTATTAGTATTAACAATGATATTAAATTCACGAGTATCCTCCTATATAAATTCTATTATAAAAGAAAATGCAAGTAGAACAAAAAGTATACTATCAAGTCTATCTAAAATACCTCCATGACCGGGTATTAAATTTGAAAAATCTTTTATTCCAAAATATCTTTTTATTGAACTAAATATTAAGTCTCCTAATTGGGCAATTAAACTTAATAACACTACAATTAATATAAGTATAATGTAACTTCCAGTATAATCAAAAATACTTATATAAAACACTGAACTTACAAATGTACCAAATATTGTACCACCTATTAAACCTTCAACTGTTTTATTTGGTGAAATAGTTGGACATAGTTTATTTCTTCCTATCAAAGACCCTGTAATATGAGCAAAAGTATCAGTAATTATAGTTATTAAAAGTAAGAAAATTAAATAATATAAACTAAAGTTTCTTACAACAATTAAGTAGTTAAATGCAATTCCAAGAAAGAATATAGATCCTATTAAAAAAAGTGCATCTCCTATATTATATTTCTTAGTATCTCTATATAATACCAATGGTATTAAAATAAAGAATAATATCAAAGTAAGTGCTCTATAGTTCGCATAAAATAATGTTTGATTATCAACATTACTTAATGTTAGATATAAAAAACTAAATACTGATATTACTTTTACAAAGAAAGGAATTTCTTTTTCTTTTTCTTTTAAACTCATTAACTCTCTAAGACCAAACAATCCTATAACAGCTACTGCAAAAGAAAATAAATTTCCACCTTTAATAATAATTGGAATAACTATTAATAAAACAACAATAGCACTCAATATTCTTTTTTTCATATTATCACATCCTAAAATCTATTATATCACTTGAAAATAATATATTAAAGTTTTATTTTAAAATTTCTAAGTCATTAATTATAATTTGATATACATCTAATCTCTTTTCAATCTTACCATTTACTTTTACTATGTTTCCATTTTTAATATTAATAAACTTTGAATATATTTTCGGAAATAAAATACACTCAGTTTTTCTATATTCATCACTTACTGTCATAAAAGCCATCTTTTCTTTAGTTTTCGTTAAAATAGATTTAATATTCTCTATAAGTACAATACAATTAACATTTTTATCAAAATGCTTTTCAATTAAATTTAAAGTAACCATACTATCTCTTTTATACCTGATAACTGGATGATTACTGATATAAAATCCTAATGAATTATATTCTTTTTCAAGTATCTCAGAATCATTATAATCCTCTGTATACTCTATTTCAGGAATTAAAACAAGGGACCTATCTATATCTTTGCATAAAACTGCATAATCTATTACTTTATCTAAATTATTAATCATAGATTTTCTATTTATATTAAAAATATCAAAAGCACCAACTTCTATTAAATTCTCTACTACTTTTCTATTAACTACAGAACCATATGTTCTTGCCATAAAATCATAAAAATCTTTGAATAGTTCTTTTTTTCTTTCATTTAATATTTCATTTGATACATTAATTCCAATATTCTTTACTATTGTAAAAGGAAATACTATTTTTTTATCATTAAGAATATAATCACTTTCACTTAAATTAATATTTATCTTTTCAAACTCTAGTCCAAGAACTCTGGACTCATCAATATATTCCTTTGTTTTTTCTTCTCTTCCAATAACCATATTTAATAAATTCATCATAAAGTATTCCTTATAATTGCTTTTTAAATAAGCCATTTGATATCCTATAAGAGAATAAGCTACTGAATGTGATTTATTAAAACCATAATCTGCAAACTTTAAAACTAAATTAAATAGTTCTGTTACTGAATTCTTATCGTATCCCTTATCTATAGCATTTTTTATAAATACTTCTTTTTCTTTTAAGATCACATCTTCCTTTTTCTTACTCATCGCTCTTCTTATCTTATCTGCCTCTGCATAAGAATAACTGCCAATTTTCTTAAGTATTTCAAGTATTTGCTCCTGATATATAATTATTCCATAAGTATCTTTAAGTATAGGTTCCAAATCTTTAATGATGTAAGAAACTTTTTCTTTACCTTCTTTTCTTCTAATATAAGTAGGAATCATTTCCTTTGGTCCTGGTCTATATAGCGCTATCGCTGCTACAATGTCATTAAAATTATCTATTTTATATTCATGCAAGAAACTTTTCATTCCACCACTTTCAAACTGAAATATTCCAACAGTATCCACTTTATTAAATAATTCTATTGTTTTATTATCATTTAAAGGCAAGTTATTTAAATTAATATTAATACCTTCTTTTTCTTTTATTAAACTAACAACATTATCAATTATTGTTAAATTACTAAGACTTAAGAAATCAATTTTTAATAATCCTAATTCTTCTAAGAAATTCATTGAATATCCAGTTAAAATATTATCCCCACTTTTATATAGTGGTATTATATTTGCTAAAGATTCGGCACTTATTACTACTCCTGCTGCATGAATACTAGTATGTCTTTTTAAGTTCTCTAGTTTTTTTGAAATATCAAAAAGTTTTAAGTATCTTTTATCACTTTTTATAATATCCATAAATGTTTTATCTTTTGCTGTTTCAATAAATGTTTCTTTAAATTTAATACTTTTACAAATCTTATCTGTTTCTTCCACACTTAAATTTAATACTCTTCCAACATCTCTAATGACCTGTTTTGGCAATAGAGTTCCAAAAGTTATTATATTAGCAACATTTTCTTTTCCATATTTATTTTTAACATAATCTACTACTTCATTTCTTTTTATATCTGATAAATCAACATCAATATCAGGCATACTTATTCTTTCTGGATTTAAAAATCTTTCAAATATCAAATTAAAGTTAATAGGGTCAATATCAATTATTCCAAGTACATAACACACAAGAGAACCAGCAGCAGAACCTCTTCCAGGTCCTACATATATACCATTCTTTTTAGCATATAAAATAAAATCATAAACTATTAAAAAATAATCAACAAAGCCCATCTTTTCAATAA
>CAZMCS010000086.1:0-4574 GCA_964565085.1 uncultured Muribaculaceae bacterium
ATAAAACTCTGGTAATAAATACCAGAGTTAAACTTATTTCTTTTTAACAGGAACTTGAATTTCCGTTAACCAATCTTCTTCATTTTCTTTATTCCAAATACCATCAATATAACTTTCACGAGGTTTATCAATGGTATTGTAACCATTTTCATCAATCCATTTAAAAATATAGGCATATGCCTTACCTAAACCTTCATATGGTCCCTTATGCATTACAGTAACTGCTTTAACACTTGGTATTTTCTTGAATTTTATACATTCTGTTTCTTTTCCAATTTCAGTTACTGCTTCACAATACTCAATATCAATATCTTTGTCTTTATATTCTCCATCATGATAAACAATAAAGCAATATTCTGGTACAGCACACTTTAAGTTAGGATTTACTTTTCTTACTTCTTCTCCAATAGCAGGTATCAGTTCAAAATAAGAATCGTAATTTGGTACAATCATTCTTTTAGAATAAACAATACATTCGGGTAATTCTTTTAACACAGCATTATAATTCATTTCTTTCTCCTCCTTTATTTCAAATATAAAATGATTTATACGAGAAAGTTGTTCTTTTGCATTAATGAGTTTATTTTCAATTTCTTTTTTTCTTTGTAATAAAATCTCTTCAATATTGTGGCCATCAATAATTGATACAATTTCTTCAATAGAAAAACCTATTTGTCTTAAACTTATTATTTTATGAAGTTTAAAAAGTTGATCTGTTGAATAATAACGATATCCATTTTCTTCAACAACTGTTTCTGGTTTTAATAAACCTATTTCATCATAATAATGAAGTGTTTTAATCGTTGTTTTACCTATTTGTGAAAATAAACCTATTTTATACATAAAATTTTTCCTTCCTCTATACATAATCATATATTCTCCTCTTAGAGGAGAGTCAAGTATTATTTATAATTTTTTAAATAATCTTTGTGCATTAGAATCAAGTTGAGATTTTAACGCACAAATATCTATATTTAAAATAGATTGTATTCTTTTAAAAACATTTCTTCCATCTATTTCGCCATTTTGACTCATATATGGATAATCAAGTTCAATTAAAAGTCTTTCAATTGGAATAAATGATATTACTTTCAGCGATTTATCTGCTGTAGGTCTTGTTATATTAGTACCAACTGAAATATATCCACCTAATTTTATTATCTCATCAGCAACTTTTAAATCAGGTTGAAAACAATGAAAAACAAATCCATAATACGGAGTATATTTTTTTATTATATCCATTACTTGATAATTGGTATTGTTAGCATGAATTATGATTGGTAATTTCAAAAAATTTGCAAGTTCAATTTGAGAAATAAACTTTTTTTCTTGTACTATTAAATCTCCTTTTGTATCAAGACCAATTTCACCAACAGCGACTACCTTGCTACAGTCATATTTATTATATAAATTCAAAAGTTTATCCACATTACCGTCATATAACGGATGTATTCCAATAGTTGCAAAAAACTTTAATTCAACAAGACTTATTTCTATTGCTTCTTTACTAGTCTCATAATCCAAACCAACATTGATAACTTTATTTAAATAAGATAAGGAATTAACTTTATTAATTTCTTCTTTTAAATTTATTAAATCTTTTGAATTAAAATGTGCATGTGTATCAATCATTTTTACCTCACTAATTCATTATAACAAAAAAAGCGCTATCATAAGCACTTATTTTAGTTTTAATCCTCTTACAAGAACATCTGTAGTTAACGCTTGAATTGCTTTTCTTCTTTTTTCTCTTGCAATTGATCTTATTCCACTTATTTCTTCAACCGCATCTAATAAAGGACTTTCCTTATTAATTATATAATCTTCATTAGTTACTTCTACACTTTGATTCAATAAATCTTTAAATAAATTTTTAAAAAGAGTAATGTATTCATCTGAATCAATATTAGCGAATCTGCCATCATTTATGTAATAAGAATCATAGTCTGGCAAAACATCAAAAGCTATTGAATATAAATCGCACTCAACATCAATAAAATCAGCATATGTTATGTAAGTATAATCTTCTGAAAAAAGACTAATAAAACCATCCCTTTCAGGTAACTTCTTAAAAAATTTATAAAAAGAATGAAATAATGAATCTCCATGTTCTATTGTAATTGGTTCATTACCATAATTGTAAAATTCAATTAAGAAAGATGAATCCTTTTTAGTAATATAAATATCAAAATCCATTTCTTCATTTGTTTTACTTATTATAAGCATATTGTCATTAACTTTTAAACATTTCATATTAAAAACACCACCTTATAACATCATTATAACACAAACAAATTAATTGCAAATATATTTTATGTAAACATTTTTAAGTTTTCTTAAGTTTAATAGTAGTTATATCTTTAGCCCACACTAAATTTATCAATCCAAATAATAATCCGGAAATAAGCCCTGGTTGACAACATTTCGTTATTCCTTCACTGATTATAAGTTTACCATTAAATATATCATGAATTCCTCTGCATTTATCATATATTCTTAAAGTTGCTCCTCTTATCATATCGCCTTCACTTGCTATTAAACCTGAAGTTCCCTTTATTATTTTTAATTTTCTCCACAACTTAGGCACTAACCCTCCGTGAGTATGACCACAGATAAATAAATCAATTAAACACAAAAATTTTTCTAATTCTTTCAAGTTCTCTTTATTTTCTTTAATATATTCTTCTAACAAAAACATTAATTCAGGTGAATGAACAACTAATAAATTAAACTAATACATATTTGGCAGGGTTATAGTCATACGAACACCATCATACATTTAAGTATTTAGATAAATAATCATAATATTCTAATTTGCTCTTATTGATATTAACTAAACCATATCCATCTAAAAACATTTTTCTTTCTTCCACGTTAAAATAATATAAAATAATTGCAAGATCAAAATAAAAATCTCCTATATGAGACAAACCAAAATCAATAACATAATATTTATCATTTTTATATATAATATTTTTTGGTCTAAAATCTCCATGAAGAAAATTAACATTAATATCATTTGGTTTGCTATCTCTAAGTTTATTTAATAATTCTTTAGGGTCTATTTCATTGCCATTAATAACAAATTCCGTTTTATCTAATAAATTATTTAACATATTGTTATAGGCATTGTCTAGTTCCGTATTTAAATAACTTTTCGGCTCTTTTTTATCATTAATTTTAAAATCATTTATTCTTTTTAATAGTTTACCTAAATCAAATATAATTTGTCTTTTATCTTTATCCTCTTTTAATAAATCAACCAAATTAGTACCATCTATATATTCCATTAAAATATATGAATAGTTTTCTTTTTCAATATATTTATATATTTTAGGAACATTTATATAATCTTTAATATTGCTTATAATGTCATATTCTTTTTTTAATTCGGTTATTCTATTAAAATAAAAAGCTATTTTTAATATATGTTTATTATTGTCTATTTCTAATAAATAAACGTCATTACAATTAGAATCATCAAACTTATTAATGACTTTTATATCATTGTAATCTTGTTTTAATTCATTTATAACATCATTTATAACATGCATTTAAATCACCCCTTTGTTACCAATAACCTTTTTCAGAGCCGTAATTAAATTCATAATTAGAATTTAAAATATAATTTGCTAATTCTGAATTATGGACGCCTAATATCATAACTGAGTCATCCGTTTTTTTACGATTTAGTGCATCAATGAAATATGCATCTCTACCTAAAAATTTGAATCCGTATTTTAGGTATAACTTATAAGCGTCGTGATTTCTGTCTACACACATACATGCTATATCACAATTTAATTCATGTATTTTTTCTAATGCGGCCTCTATAAGTTTACTGCCATATCCATTGTTTCTGCTTTCTGGTAAAATCGCTAGCCCACCGAATCCTCCAATTATATAACTTTGCTCATTATATTTTGAATTCTGTTTATGAATTCCTACTTTACCAATAATTTTATCTTCAACCGAAAGAAAGAAATAACCAACCGGTTCATCCACAAAATCATATAATACATCTTCATTAGGAACATTGGCAAAACACTCTTTATTTATAATATCAATTGCTTTTTTATCATCAGATGTAAGTTCATTAGTAGATTTATAAACTATTTTCATACAATCACCTATAATTATTATAACAAAAAACTTGATAATTTCATACCAAGTTCGACTAATACATATTTGGCATAGAAACAAAAGGGATTCCAAACTTTTAGTTTTTACCTTCTCGACTTTAAATCAGACACATTTTCACGCATACTTCTTTTTGCATCTTGTGCCTCTTCAAATAATATTGACAATGTCTTCTTACTAGCCCATTTCGCTGCTTTTGAAACTATTGTATCAATTTCCTCTTCACTTCTACATAGTTCATCATCTAACAACCTTTTTTGTTCTGGAGTTAATTCTCCTAACTTTCCTTTGATATTTTTTAAATCTCCTGCATTAAAATTACTCATAATTACCTCCTTTTAGGAATCTATATTAATCACTTGGTTCAAGTGTTTTTTACTTGGCATGGAATTAAAAGGGATTTCAAAATTTTTATTTTTGCATTTTTCCTTTCC
>CAZMCS010000087.1:0-4571 GCA_964565085.1 uncultured Muribaculaceae bacterium
AATAATATTATTAATAAACTCTATTGTCATCATAATATTAGTATAAACATTTTTTTAAAACATAAACTTTATTAGGAGGTATTATGAATAAAAATTTAATTAAAAAGTATATTGAAAAAATAGAAAAAAAAGATATTATAGAATATGCATTAAAGGAAAATATATATATAACAGAAAATGAAATGAATTTAATACTAGAATTATTAAAAAATGATACAGATATAATTTTATCAGATCAATTTCCAAAATATATTAAAGAATATAAAACTTTCTTCAGTGATGAATTATATAATCTTATAATTGAAAAATTTAATAAATATAAAGGATTTATTGGTTTATAAAATCAATAAATTTTTTATTTCTAATTGATTCTATTTCAAATTTATAAGGTGAATATAAATCATCTGATTTTATAAATGGTGTTTCAAGTATCTTGGAAATACCCTCTATTCTTTTATTGTATATAACATTAATTAATGTATCAAAGCCAATAGTACCATAACCAAAATTAGCATGTCTATCCTTTTTAGAACCCACTTCATTATAACTGTCATTTATATGAATACATTTAATCTTTTCAATTCCTATTTTCTGATCAAATTCATCTAAGAAATCATCAAATTTAGTTAAATCTATTCCAGAATCATTCATATGACATGTATCAAGACATATAAATACTTGTTCCTTCTTTTCTATTAAGTCCATTATACTCTTTATTTCATCAATAGTATTTCCAATCTCAGAACCCTTACCACTCATAAATTCAATTAATATGTTTACATCATCAATATTTTTAAGAGCTAAATTTATTCCGGTTGCTAAATTGTTTATTGCTTCTTCATTAGTAAGAGTTACTTTACTGCCTGGATGTATTATAAGTTTATCTATCCCAAGTTCTCTACATCTTTCTAGTTCTTGTCTTAAAAAATAGATATAAAAGTTATATTTTCTAGCATCTAAGTTATTTGATAAATTTATTATAAAAGGTGCATGAACTACAATATTCTTTTTATCAATGTTATTCTTTTTCATAAGTTCATGTGCCTTTAAAGTTAATTCTTTATTAATATCAAAACGAAAAGTATTACTTTGATTCCCAGTATATATCATAAATGTATTAGCATTATAACTTAATGCTTCATTAACACTACCAAGTAATTGGGTTTCATTTGTAAAAGAAACATGACTTCCAATTATTAAGTTCATTTTATCACTTCCATTATAAAATATATCATTTATAGTGTTTTAGTGTCAACAAATAAAAAAGTACTAATTATTAGTACTTTAAGATTTTATAATCAATTTTTATTAATCTTCACAAGATATTGTAATATCACTGCCAAGTGCAATTGAACTTATTGCATCAATTTCATAGCCACTATCAATTGTTAGGGTAATACTATAAGTACCATCTGTTATTGAAAATGCTGATATAGCATCATAAGTAAATACTATTTCGTAATTTAAAGTTTGATTTCCAGATGTATCAAGTATTCCAGATGTCTCATCTCCATCTTGACAATATCCAGTAGGTGTACTGCCCCCAATACTGTCACTCATATATTGTTGTTGAGCAGTTTTAAATATTGACTGTGCCTGTGTCCTAAATGTATTCTGTTTTGCATCTTGAAATAATTGTAAAACTGTTGGTACTGCTATAATAACTAAGATTGCTAATATTGCTATTACTGCCAATAACTCTATTAAAGTAAATCCTTTCTTATTTTTCATTTTTTATTCATTCCTTTCCTAATAGATAAAGCATTACTTCTGCTTAATATCTTACTATTCAAATTATAACATCATTAAATTTTAGTGTCAATAAATTATTAAAAAGTTAGCTTTTTAACTGTAAATCATTATTAATTTGGAAAATAATGGTATTTTTATTAATAGTACTAACTATATTTATTTTGGATTTATTTAATAAATTTATAACACTTACCTTTGGGAAATTATATTTATTGTTTTTACCAGCTGAAATAACCGCATATAAAGGTTTTGTTTCATTTAAAAGTTCTTCACATGTACTTGTAGAACTTCCATGATGACCTATTTTTAAAATTGAAATATCACTTAAACTATAATCTTTTATTATTTCTTTCTCCACTTCAATACTTGCATCTCCCATTAAAAGTATTTTAAAATTTTTAATTACCATTAATAAAACTAAACTGTTATCATTTTCATTATCATATAATCTTTTATTTAAAGAATAAGTTTCTATTTCTTCAATCTGTATATAATCTTTATCAAAAATAATACTGTTTTCAAGAATTTTTTCTGAACTATTTATATTTCCTTTATTTATAAATATTTTATTTACTTTAAAATTATCAATTAGTTCTTTAGCATTACCTAAATGATCTATATCTCCATGTAGTAATTGTCAATTAGTAAGTCGAATTTAAGCAAAGAAAAAAGAACTATTTTTTTAGTCCTTTTCATTTATTTGAGTTAAATAACCTTCTTTTGTAGATATATGTCTATAAATAATATCTCTATAGTTGTTACATTCTTCATTAGTTAATGTTCTTTCTAAACTTCTTAAAACTATCCTAACTAATATATTTTTTTCATGTTCTTCAATGCCTAAACGTTCTTTAGCTTTCTCTGGTAAATCTTCATATGGTGTTTCAGATAATATTTTGACTTCTTCTATAATATGTGTATCAACACCTGACTCTTTAACCATATCACCTAAAAGTTCAACATCTAGGTTTTTATCTACAACTACAGATATATCTCTCACAACTGGAGGCATACTAGAAACTTCATTGTACAGTTCTAAATCATTCATTTGACATAAGACTTTCTCATTTGTTGATATAAGTAAACGTATATCTTTAATGTTTTTTCTAACCATTAGAATTCTTTCTAATCCAAGACCTAAAGCTAAACCATATTTCCCTTTGCAACCATTTTCTTCCAAAATTTTAGGATTAGTTAAACCACATTCTAATATTTCAAGTGGTTTACCATCAACCATTATATCAATTTCTCTACCATCAAGTGTATATGGGTGTACTTTTGGAATAGTAATATATTCAGAATTTTCTTTTCCAGTTACTACTTTAACAATAATATTTATCATATCTTGCATATCTTGTTCACTAACTGGTGTTTCTGAAGTATACCATAAATCCATTTGGTGATGGACTCCACTATGTATTCTATCAATTTGATCTCTTCTATAAACTAAACCTACACATGCTAGTAAACGATTTGGTTTTATATCATCTTTTATTGATTGTAATCCTCTAGGAACCATAACAGAAGCCATAGTTCTTAAAACGTGGTTATCATCAACATATCTTGTATATACTTCGCTTCTTAATACACTTTCTTTGTCAATTTTTAATTTATCATAATTATCTTCAACCGTAACAATTGGATCTTCTCTATATATTGTAACTGGACAATTCCAGTATTCTTTTAATGCGTCAATAACCTCATTCATTATTAACTGCATACAATGCTCTCCTTGATTTTTATCAGACAAATCTCTTATTTCAAGGTCTTTTTTTAATTGTTCTTTCGTTAAATGTTTCATTTTATTTTCCCCCTCTTTTTAACGTTTTTATTATTTCATTTCTTTCTTTAGATACACTATTTATATGCGATTCTATTCCTCGTAGCATTGTTAAACAACATTCATAATTGCCAATATGTAATGCCTCATTATATATTTCTATATAGTCAGATGGCATATATTCTATAATTGATCTTCTTTCTAAATAAATATTATTTTTTAAGCACTCCTCAATTATAGTAATTTCTTTCATGCCATTTCTGAGTAATACTCTATCGTCACAATTGGTTTGTTTTAATCCTTTCATAGTTACCATGTAAGTACCATCTTTACCAATTTTTAACATCATAATGTTATCTAAAGATAAGTGTTCTTTCTTATCTATTTCCTTTTTAGGTTTCCTATATTCAGATTGTTGATTATTATTGTAATAATCCCTTCTGCTTTCCATACTAGGTTGCCAGAAATAAGATATCATTTCTTTAATTGTTCTTGTAATATTAGGTATAATGTTTAATCCATTACTTAATACTTCTTCCATAATTTTTTCTCCCTTCATTATTTACTTAGATTGTTTGTTTACAGTGATCAATCTAAAAAAATCACTATCAAAATCACTACTAAAATCACTTTCCAAATTAACCACTTCCTTTCATCTGATTTTAAATAATAAATGGTGGCTCCAGTAGGAATCGAACCTACGACACAAGGATTTTCAGTCCTTTGCTCTACCAACTGAGCTATAGAGCCATATAAATAAAAAACACGACAATCATCCATAAAGGACGAACTTGTCGTGGTACCACCTTTTTTCATAGTATTTCTACTACCTCATTAGATTAACGCTCTTAACACGATTTGACTCCACTATTGAAATTCATTAATTTGTCTTTCTTAAGTGGCTCTCAGTCGGTGACCACAATTTCCTGTAAAGAGTTTCAAATTAACTACTTGGATAACTTCCTCATCAACAAAAATATTCATATTTTAAATAATAAATGGTGGCTCCAGTAGGAATCGAACCTACGACACAAGGATT
>CAZMCS010000088.1:0-2150 GCA_964565085.1 uncultured Muribaculaceae bacterium
CCATAAATGATATGTATTAGCAAGTATTGTATCACTCTTTGCATCTATTAATTCTTCAGGTGAAAGTCCTTTAACAGTTCCTAATGTTCCAACAGGCATAAACATAGGAGTTTTATGTATTCCATACTTTGTTTTATATTCACCTAGTCTCGCATTATTACTTTTTTTAATTATTTTAAATTCTAATTCCATGTATTTCACCTGCATTCATTTTATCACGAATAAGAGATAAAAATACATCTTTTTCATCTATATTTAAAGTTCTTTTTACTGATTTGAATCCAGGAACTGAGTTTACTTCACAAATATAGTATTTATTATTTCTACCTATTAAAATATCTACTCCACATATTTCAAGATTAATTGCTTTTGCAGCTACAATAGCAATCTTTTCTACTTCTTTATTATATTCAAAGTATTTTGCTTCTCCACCCTTTGCAAGATTGCTTCTAAAATCTGTTTCACTTTTTCTTATTGCAGCTCCAATATATTTACCACCAATAATATATGCTCTTATATCAGTTCCATGACTTGTTTTAATATATTCCTGACATAGTACCTTACCTGAATATTTTGATACTATTTCATTAAACCTTTCTTCATTATCAATTAAGTAAATATGATTTCCCTGGCATCCATAAATCCATTTCATTACAAATTTATTTCCAAGAATTTTGCATACATCACTGTAATGTACATTGGAAAATTTCTTTTTAGGTGAAATATAAATAGTATGAGGAATTTTTATGTTTTTAGAAGCAAGTATTTGATGTACTTTCATTTTATTTCTTGCATCTACCATTGAAGTTACATTATTAAACACTTTAACTCCCATAGCTTCTAATTGTCTTGCCAAATATATGTCATATCTTCTGAATATAGCGTATACAGGTAAGTTTTTAACTTTTTTTCCATCATAATATAATTCATTCTTCTTACTTGAAGATATTATAAATTTATGAGCGTTTTTTACTTCTAAATTTATTCCATATTCATTTTTTGCTTTATCTTCTAATTCCTTAATATATCCCTTTTCTTTTCTGCGTTCAAAAACTCCTCCAGAATAAAAAAGCCATGCATCTGCCTTTTTCATTAATTTATTCTCTCTTTCTCTTTAATATTGGAAATTATCTTTTCATTAGGTTGAATAACCTTCGGGCCTTCTTTAGTAAATCTAATTATTAATATATCTTTTTTTAAACTTTTTTGAATTTCATTTGAATTATTTTTTTGAAAAGTTGCACTTAAAATACTTTTCATATTTGAAATACCTTTATTTCTTCTTTTCCTTATTAATTTTTCTGGATATAATACATTTATTATATTAATCATAATATTTTCTATTTCTTCTGATGAAAGTCCTACTTTTATATTTCTTACTTCTATTAACTTTTTATTTAAATAATTAACTGCTGTATATTTACTACTTATATTTTTTTGAAATTTTAAATATTTTTTAAAGTCAAAATCATATATTACTCTTTTATATACATTTTCTTCAAAATATTGAGGATTTTGATTTATAAATAGTAAAAGTCTTTGATGTGAATGATTTAAGTCTTTTATATCATATTGATTAAAATTCATATGAAGACCACAACTATGTCCTTTATCAAATATTAAACTACCATCACTAAAACTAATTATTTCCATTAAAGTTGAATATATATCTTTAATTTCATTTATTGGAAGTGGTTTTAATACTATTTCAAATGAATAAATACCTATTATAGTATTATCTCTAACAAAAAAACCATTGTCTGCAACTAAAGTTTTTATTTTCTTTAATAAAGTTTTTATAAAAGTATATCTTTCTCTTGTATACTGAACAGAGATTTCAATCTCTAAACCAACATAATTAAAATTAACTATTTTTTTAAATAATCTTTTAATTACTCTGGTTGGTTGAATATCTAGTATATTATCATATTTTTCTTTAAAGTTTATTTCTCCAGCCATAAATTATCCTCCTTTAATAAATTTATTACTTTTACAAAAGTAATAATTGTTTTATTAAACTTTCTGCTTCTTCTTTTTAATTTTCTAAAATTCTTTTTTATTTCTATCTGAATAGTCTTAATATTATTATTTTTATTTATGAAGTTACTAATAGTACGATTTCCAGCTTTATATTTTGAATCTACTGTAAC
>CAZMCS010000088.1:2250-4522 GCA_964565085.1 uncultured Muribaculaceae bacterium
TTGTATTTATATATTATGTGACAATTTGTGAGTTTTTTAAGTATTTTAATAATATTTACAGTATTATATTCGTTTTTCTTTTGATTATTTTCTCTAGTATGTTTATATGCATGTGGTGCTGAAAGTAATATATTATTTTCACCTTTATATATTTTAATTGTATCATTTTTAAAATAAGACTTTTCAAACTTAAATGATTTAAGTAACTTTGTATATTTTATTATCTTACTTACATATGTATTGTTTCTTATAAACATTGCATCTCCAAAAGAAAAGAATCTGTATTTTCCCTTTATAGCTTCATTATATGCATTTAAGATTTTATTTCTTCCTGCAAATGCACTTACAAGCATTATTAATGTGCTTTTAGGAAGGTGAAAGTTTGTTATAAGTTGATCAGTTGATTTAATTTTATATGGTGGATATATGTATATTGAAGTATTTTCCTTAGTAGATTTAAATTTATTATATTTAGTATAGTTGCTTTCAAGAGTTCTTAAAGAAGTAGTTCCAACACATGTAATAATTTTACCTTCTCTTTTAGCTTTATTTAAAATATCAGCAACATCTTCACTTATTTCATAATATTCACTATGCATACTATGTTTAGTGATGTCATTTTCTATTACTGGTCTAAATGTACCAAGTCCTACATGGAGAGTTACATAGACAATTGTAACACCCTTTTCTTTTAGTTTATTTAGTAAATATTCAGTAAAATGAAATCCTGCAGTTGGAGCTGCACTACTTCCTAATTCTTTAGCATATACTGTTTGATATCTATTATTATCTTTTAATTTATTCTTTATATATGGAGGTAATGGTACTTCGCCCACTTTATTTAAACATTCCAAGAATATACCATTATAATTCATTTTAAAGTGAGTTAAACCATCATTAAGAACTTTAATGCATTCAGCTTTAATAATATTATTAAAATTAATTATAGTTCCTAATTTTACTCTTTTTTGAGGTTTAACAAGACATTCCCATATATTTTCATCAATTTCTTTTAATAAGAAAACTTCTATTTTAGCATTAGTCTCTTCTTTTATTCCAATTAATCTAGCAGGAATTACTTTTGTATCATTTAATACTAAAACATCCTTATCAGTAAAGTAATTAATTATATCATGAAATACTTCATGTTTTAATTTACTGGAATTCTTATCAATCACTAAAAGTCTAGAATCATCTCGTGTCTTTAAAGGAGTTTGCGCAATTAACTCTTCAGGTAAATCATAATTATATATTTCTATATCATTTAAATTCATAAAAAAACCCCTTTCCTTTTTCTGCACATATATTATATAAGTTAAGGGCTCTTTTGTCTACCTTTTTATTTAATTTAATGTAAGTTTTGTTCTATCACTTTTAGTAAATTATTTATTAATAAAGATCATTAAATAAATTTAAAGTTTGAATCTTATATGCATCTACTTTGTCTATGTATTCTAAAGACTCCTTTGTAATTATTCTTCCTTCTAGTATATCTTCAACAGTTCCTTTACTTTGATTTAATTTGTTTAATAATTCTTTTGAAAATTTATTATTTTTTAAACAGTTTTCATTAAATAAATCTATTGGAGTAATTATTATATTATTCTCTATTTTATATTTGTTAAATAAGTACTGTGCTGTTGAAACATTGAAAATATGTGTAATTAAGTCATCTTTATTTAAAAACTCTGTAATTAATGTATATAACGCATTAATTTCTGCATGATATTCAGAATAAAAATAATTATAATTTTCATCATAAAATCTTCCATTATCTATTTTAAATACCTGTTTATCTTTTTTTAATAAAATTCTAAGTGCTAAATTACAAAGTCTTTCTTCTTTTATTTTTTCATGATATACGTGATTTATTTCATGCAAAGAACATAATAATATAATATTATTTATAAATTTTATAACTTCTTCATTATTCATTAAAAAGATTTTTTTATAGTAATTTGCTATTTTATATTCTTCTTTTAATAAATTTTTATAATTCACTTCAATTTCATGATACTCTGAACAATAAGTCATTGGATCTTCACAATAACTATCTGTGTCGATTTCGGTGCAATACTTTTGTAATGAATTATAATAAATTAAATACTGAAGAATATTATAAATATCATCTTGTGATATTATTCTTCTTTCATTATTAGCATCATATATAATTTTTAAGATTTCATCATTCATTATTTACTCACTTTAGTACTATATTCTAACATAAATATTATAATATTAAAACATCAAATAAAAAAGAATTAAAGTTTAT
>CAZMCS010000089.1:0-4519 GCA_964565085.1 uncultured Muribaculaceae bacterium
TCTGCGATGTATCGTGTATGCTTCAGACCCGGCTGTGTTTGCAAGTTTTTTTGCTGCGATACCTGTAGGAGCCAGGAGTTCAAAACTTATACCATTCTCTTTCATGATTTGAACGAATGCTTTTAATACAGTGGTTTTCCCGCTACCAGAGCAACCTGTTACTATCATTACCTTTTCTGTAAAAAATGAGTGAATGGCATCCGCTTGCCTGTCTGAAAGTTTGAAAGGCTTTAAAGAATCTACTGTGTTTTGTTTTTCATATCGATCGATAAATTGTTGCGCCAAGGGAGCATTAAGTTTACAGTTACTATTAGTACTAAGCATTTTATGGATTAACTTAGCACTCTCATTTTCAAAAAAGAAGCTTGTTAACTCATATATACGATTTTTGTCGTTAATAAGCTCTGCTTCTGTAACAAGGTCTCGAACATGCTGGGCGATATCGTTAATAGTGATATCACCACCCTTAAAAGGAAAGTCAGATTTTGAATTGTATTTGTTAAAAGCTGCAACGATTTGTTCAGGAAATAGAAAAAGGTGTCCAGAGTTAGATACTGTCCTCAGGGTGTAAAGAATAAATTGTTTGTACCTGAATGGGTCTTTCATATCCCTTCCAAGTTTACTGGCAATGTGATCACATGTAGTAAACCCAAAACCATGACCACACAGTATCCAGGGATTTTCAGTCAAAATTTTTTCAGTTTCTGCCCCAAACATGGTAATAATACGTCTTATTTTTGAAGTCCCAAGACCTAACCCGTGTAGAAAGATATTGATGTCTTTCATGTTAGTATTTAACTTCCAGGCATCTGCTATACTTAAGGCAATCTTTTCCCCTATACCATCTATCTCAGTTAGTCTTTCAGGATTTTTTTCTATGATAGTCTCTAATTCAGCTCCAAATTTTTCTGCTATGGCATAACTTCTGTGTGGACCTACCCATTTTGCTATTGACTGTATATAAAGGCATATACTTTCAGCATTTTTGTCGAAAGCAAAGGTATGAGCATCGGCTTTGAAAGCGAGACCATACTTAGGATGATTCTTATATTCACCATGTATTTCTATTTTAGCACCAGACATGATTTGAGGGAATTCCCCCGTAACCCGGACTACATGGTGATCTTTCTTTTTTAGAGTGAAAACCTTAAAATCGTTTTGCTGAGACTCATAAATAAGTTTATTAACGACACCTGTTATAGTTTCCATTTAATCTTTTTCCAATTTATGATATTATCTAATGAGAAATGAATACCGGGATATACCCTATAAGGAAGGCTAACAGAGCTATTGATATAACTACAATCAATAATTTCAATTATCACCTTCTTTATGAGATTCTTTTATTTTTCTAAACTCATTTACAAGTCTCTGATGAATACTTCTGGAGCAGACAAAATGTCTTTGTTCCCCATCAGCTAATTCTATGAGGGTTACTTCATCACCCTCATTAAAAGATCGCTTGATAAGGACTACATCCATTTTTTTCATATCAAGTTCAAAATCTTCATTTTCAATAAGTGCCCAGTTTAATGTGTCACATTCTACTTCTTTTTTCTCAGTACCCTTCGTGCGACTCGTATGAGAATCGATCATAAATACGAGATTTAGCACAATAAAAACAAATACTACTATGAACATCTTTGATACTAAAGAAAACTTCATAATATATATACCTTGTTGACCTGGACCACTATATATTCATCTTCTTTAAAAGTCGAAAATTTCAAACCATCTGAGAAGGCTGTTTCGGCATCCACTTTAAGAGCTACTGTTTTTTCATTTTCACGAGCAAACTTACTGGCAAATTCACAGGCGCCTTTTTCAGTAGCATAGAGTTTAATGTACCCTTTGGTATTGCTACGAATACCATTTAATTTCATTTTTGGGGCAAATTTTTCAATAGTACCAAAATAAAGGTACTTTGGAGGTTTTACATATTTGACCACTTTATATTTTATTTTATCCTCTCCGGAGATGATAACTTTGTGGTCAACATCCTTAAAGAAAAATTCAATGACATGGTTTCTGTTAATATATGCGAAGCTGGCATCTTTGTTTATCATAGCCTGGCATAGATCTGTTATTAAGCAGAATCCCTGTTCATCCTTTTTTATATCATTCCTTTTAAGAATATCCAAAGCTACTATAAGAGCTCTGTTTGCCTCTTTTTGTGTTGGAAAAAGAGTTGGTAATCTATTTAGTGTGTTATTATTTGACATTTATTCGCCTTTGAGATCCTGAATGGTTTTATCCTTTTTAAGAACAAAATCAATTGATTTGTCCAATAAGAGATCTGTTTGAATGATTTCAGAGGTCACATGTTCTAGCAATCTCCTTAAGGAACTGTTTTTTGATGATGCCATTTCTATCATATTTTCTGACTCACTACTAACAAGGATACCATATAACTGAGTCAGATAACTAAGATTCGTTTTATTATGACTGACTTTTTTCTGTATGAAATATTTAAGATCATTTGAGATTCCTTCCCTGGAAAAAGTAAAAGCAGTCTGTTTTAATAACTGCTTGTTATATTCCTCTGCAGAAGAATCCATTTTAAGACTCTCATCATTTTCATTCATTTTAAACCCTTTATTCGATTCAGGTATTTTTCCAACTATAACAACATACTTTTCGTTTTAATTTTTTTAAAGTACATAAAAAAAATATTTTAAAATATACTATTTTAAAATAAGTCTTATAGGTAGGGGTATTATGATGATATAATAGGAATATTTATTATATATTATTATAAAACTCTATTCTTCTGTTTCATTCGAAGAATGAAATAGTAGTAATAGAAGAAGATGCAAGTAATGAAGAAGAAGTAGTGTTCCTGTTTTTGATTCAATAAAATTTTAACAGATCAATAACCATAGATTATATTTTTTAATAAAGGAAAAAAATCATGATCATCACTATAGCTTCTTCAGATAAACTTACGTTATCAATGTTTTCAGACTTCTATAAAAACATTTATTCTCCTGATATAAAAATAGTTGATCTTATATGTTTGTATTCTTCTGAGATAATTTCCTCTAAAATGGAAGAATTTGTTGAGATAGCTACAAAGGGAAGAGATGTTCTGATAAAGTATAAGATCAAGACTCAAACCAAAGACTATCCTCCAATTATTTTGGAAAAATCAGATATTTTAATCAAATTCAATATTTTAATCAAATTCAATATATTTTCTACAGAACCCGAAATTATAAAAGGGTTTGATCCTACTACTGAATCCCTCTTAAATCGCTGGAAAATGAATATCGAGAAATTCAATAAACAACAATCTTAAAAAAACTTTTCATTGTTACTTTAAAAAAAAATTACGGACAAGTATATTGTCTATGTGGGTGATCTTTGAAATGCACCGCATCTATTAAATAGGTGGCTTCAGGGACAGGATAAGCCAGGGGCTTAGCCAACCGAGTGATCCTGTAAAACAAGCCAAACGAGCGTATAGAATGCGATTTAAAGCGATTTAGGAATCGGTCCCCGGACAGCCTGGGTAGAATTCGCCAAATGTTACTACCTCCAAAATCGCGGAGGGTAGACTGAGGCTCCCCGGTATCTGTAACTTACTTAAAAATAAGTTATTATATCAGATCACTTAAGATATCGGATGAACAAATCTATATAACATCAAATGAAATAGTAGTAATAGAAGAAGATGCAAGTAATGAAGAAGAAGTAGTGTTCGAAGAATCAGCGGTGAGGCATTCACTGCTAAAGAATTAAACCAATATGTTTTACTTCCTAAGTGAGGTAATTTCCCTATTTTATGAATTTTAATAAAATTAAGGGACATGCGCAAGCTTTGTCCAGGATATCCCAAGAGATTAAAAGTAAAAGTTTCGAGGGAGTTTTTTTATTTACGGGACCGGTCGCAGTAGGGAAATACACCATAGCAAAAACGATCGGAAAATATTTAACCTGTAGTGGTCTTCAGGATGATAGCTGTCGATGTGAAAACTGCAGATTATTTCCCAGTGTTCCGGATTATTTGGAGATCTGTAATGGGAACAATATGATTACTGTTGGTGATGTTGATCCCATTACTACATTTCTTACCCTGAAATCATTCCGTGGAGGATCGAGAGTAGTCGTTATAGACAATGCACATAATATGAACACTCTTGCAGCCAATCGGCTCCTTAAGATTATGGAAGAGATACCTCCGGAATGCGTTATTATACTGGTGTCTGACAATCCTGATAAGTTGCCTCCTCCGGTGTACTCCCGTTGTTATCGAATCGATTTTCAACCTCTACTTCCAGAGGATCTTAAAGATATTTTAAAAAGTGTAGGGCATGATACATCTCAAATGGGTGATATTGGTAGAATGCTCCCATACTTTTCAGAGAGCATCTTGTTAAATTTTCCCAGGTATGCTGAATATATAAAATTTGTTCCACGATTCCTAAAAGACATAACTACGATGGGTGAGGATGATGTTATATCCACTGTCAAAGATATTGATGCAAAAGAGGACATCAGTATTTTCATGGATGTCTTG
>CAZMCS010000090.1:0-4413 GCA_964565085.1 uncultured Muribaculaceae bacterium
TTGATAGAAGCCAAAGCATACTGAGCTATCAAGCTGGTATCAGCACTTGCATACCTGGTTTCCAGACTAGTATCCGCACTTTGATATAATGCCTGTAGTGAAGTGTCAGCACTGTCTTGCCTTGCTATTACTGAATCAGCAGCAGACACCGCACAACTATCTGCAGCAGAGGCAGCGACACTAGCTGCAGCACTCGTTTGAACACTGGAGAGGGTATCGTCGTCCCTCATGTTTTCGTTTATATTATGGTCTAATCCCATAAGGTACCTCCTACAATTCTTCTGTACTTAACATATCAGCTATCTCCTTCTCGACTCCAGTCAGCTTTGCAGCTGCATCGACGCCTTGTCTGGCGGACTGGGCCTTTCCAAAAGCAGGTCGTGCTACGTTGTATTTCTTAGCTGCAGTCTCGGCACTCTTCTTAAGCCCGAGTCTCTTTCTTACTTCTCCTACATCCTTGTCATCTCCACCCAGCGCAGCGAAGACCTTGTCCATATCCCAGTCGGGATTCTTGGAGACTATGTCGTTTGTCACTTGACCAACG
This sequence comes from uncultured Muribaculaceae bacterium, assembly GCA_964565085.1. Classification (GTDB taxonomy): domain Bacteria; phylum Bacillota_I; class Bacilli_A; order RF39; family UBA660; genus CAZKSN01. Next base: position 545 of record CAZMCS010000090.1, read on the forward strand.
AATTGAGCGTGAGGTTTGAGGTCTGGATGCTTAGTGTAGAAGTCAATAGTCTTCTGATACATCTGGACATACTGCGGAACTACCTTGTTTATAATCTTAGGTATAGCTCTCAGAACACCCTGTACAGAAGATTCTTGGACTCGCTTAAGTATCTCATTCATCTTCTCACGCTTGTCAAAGGCTTGGTCATACTCCTCATCAGAGTTCACAAATTCAGACACGAGATCTTTCTTGACTTCCTCGAAGTCATCGTCAACCGTGTCGCGCTTCGGCTCTTCCTTAGGCTTTGCTTGACTATTGAGAAGTGCACTTATTTGTTGCGACAAGGCAGCTACTTGCTCTGTTAGATTTGCGATCTGTGAATCGCGAGTATCGTCAGTAGCTTCCTTACCTTCTCCGTCAGGTTTCGCTTCAGCTTTATCTTTCTCTGCAGGTTCTTCTACTACAGGAGTATCTTTCCCTTCTTCACCAGTGTCTTTCCCAGCTTCATCTGTTTCCTCGTCAACACCTTTTGTAACGTCTTCAAATTCCTTGTCACTCGCCTTATCATCAAGAAAAGTACCAAGCATATCAGCAATCTGAGATTGGACAGGAGATGATGCGTCTCCAGTTCCAGTACCACTGCTGGCGTCAGCCTTACCCTCACTTACTCCACCTTCTCCTGTTACTGTTCCTGTATCATTTTCCATCTTTCTCCTCCTGTTTCATTTTTATCTCGTCTTTTAGATTCTCATAGTTATCTATAAGAAACTGAGGATAAGCTGCAATGAATCGCAGTTCCTCAGCCCTTCCCTGATTTATCCTAAGTGTATCTAAGTCGTCAGACTGTCCTCTCTCAAGGTCATCTCTACATCCTTCTATCCTAACCATTAGAGTAGCTTCTAGATACTTCCATATCCTGCCTTTCACGAAGTTTCTAAGCTCCTCTATATCAGGTAGATTGTCTTCCAACTGTTGTGAAAATTTCACCATAGTTGATTTCATATAGGCCTCATATTTCCCTTCTGCACTTCTGCTTCTATCTCTTCATCCTGCTTCATCTTTATGTTAGCGCTTCCGCCTTTCCTTACGAACTCATTAACGTTCTTGGCTCCACTTATCCTAGCCAGATGCTTGAATATCCTGACCATATCGAAGCCACTTCCAACGGCAGAATTCTGTGATAGAGTCTGATACAGCTGTAACCAGACTTCAGCGAACTCACCTGCCTCTATAGTACCATCATGACTTATGACATCGTAGTTTATAAGCAAGTCCATAGGACTTACTTTCATTCCAGTCGAAAAACCATACTCTTCCTCAAGCTCTTGTTGAAATCTTCCAGCTGTTGAGATATAAGTCTCATTCTCCATCAGCTGCTGAGTGTGACTTGCAAACATATACGCCAGGTCCTGCATAGTCATAATGGACGCTATCTTGGTACTTTTAGCCAAGCGGCTAAGTGCGGACATTCTCGTATCCCTAGATTCTGTGGCACTACGGCGTTCTGAGCCTCCCCTTATTATTCCCATTAAAGAGTCGACTGCAGATGAACTACGTTGCATAACGTCCATGACTATGCCTGCGTCCTGCATATGGTTTCTAGTAACATCGGTGACAGCAAGCTGCTTTACAGCATTCTCGACACCTCTGCCCCATACAGCACGGCGAGTGCGTATGAGTTTGCCAGGACCTGGCTTCTTAAGGTCACTCATATTTATAAGGTAAGGGTCGACTATCAGCATATCATTGATAGCCTTTCTAATATTAGCAACATGGCTGGTGAAGAGGAAGTCGAGGATACCCTGCAAGCCATAGATTATCTCAAGTCTACTGATAGGTGTGAGGGAGTACCCATCGTAGTCAGGAGCACATATAGTTACAGGATAGAGATTATGGTCTAGATTGAGGGGTTGAGCTTTGAGGAGGACTTCATCACCAGCCAATATGAAGAGCCACTTTTCTGGGTACTCACCAAGGCCTAGTTCCCATTCTTTCGGTATAATGTTAATGTACATATAGGTAACGTCGATAGGACGAGTCACGTCAGATATCTCAGCGTTCCTCGCCTCTCCACCAACCTTAGTCTCACGACCAGATGTATCTTCAGGAAGGATAGAAGTATGACCATCTATATGAGCCACATACTTAGCATTGAACATATCAGGGTCATATCTCTCTGTGTTCAATAGGTCAAGGTAATTTGTCTTATCTATCCATCCTACGAAGCCACCCTTCTGTATATCCTGTATAGGAACGCTAGGGTCTGGAAGGTACAGGTAAGGGTCTATATTCATAAGGGAGTTGCCCTCGAATAGCTTAGAAGGCTCTCTTCTCTTTAAGCCACTAGTCCTATCGAAGACAGTCCTATGTCCCCAGTGCGAATTCCAGTATGGACTTGATGCTCCGAAGCCATAGGCTAGACTGTCTCTAAACTGCGTGTGTAGATTCAGGGCAACCTTATTCTTAATACACTGCAGCTCGATAACTTTCTCAAGCATGATAGAGCCAACGGTGTCCTCTGATGTGAAACCACGATAGCGGAAGATAGGGTTCTCGAGAAATACTGAGACCCAATAGGTAAGAATCGTTTCGATGGTAGCGTAGCTATATGGCACCACGATTGAGACAGGTTTCCTGATATCCTTTTCAAGAACGTACTCCTCTTCGTCGTCTAGCGTTATATAAGCAGTAAGAGTATGATCTATCTTCTTCCAGTACTCATGCCTCCGCTGCATTACGTCGTAGCTAGCCTCTGCCCTATCGAGGACCTCTTTAACTATCTTATCATGCTTCTCAGTCCCAGGCTTCATATTGCCTACAATAGGGTCATAGACATAATCGTAGTTAACCTGCTTTAGCGCTTCAATCGATCTTCTACCTCTTTCACCCTGCACTTGCCTCATAATAGTTCACCCATTGATGTAAGTTTATCAGTTTTTACCATAGCTGTCAAGATATATATTGATGGCATTATACAGTCCTCCAACTTGCTCTTTCGACTATATCGTCACCATAGTCGAAGTCTTCTTCATCAACGAAGATAGAATCCATCTCATCTTCCTCTAGCATCTTCTTGTTCTCTGCCAGCTCTAGTTCACTTATATTATCTGACCTTGGGTAGAAGTACCTCTCTCCTTGCTCAAGAAGTTCGACAATATAAGCGAAGGCATCCATGATGTCGAATCTCTTGCTTCTAGGGAAGCTGAGTAACTGTTCCTCGAGAGGAGTGCTTACTGCCTTATTATGGAAGATAAGACCCTTTCTATAGAAAGGTACAAGACCAGCGATACGATCCTCTTTCTTAGCTCTAGCGTGTAGCTCTACCAACTCTATCTCAATCCCTCTCCGCATCAACTCATTCTTTAGTGGGAAAGTTATGAACTCATTCAAGGAAGTTACTTCGATAGCTATAACATTTGCTTTAATCCTCTGAGCCATCTTGATGGCTTCGTCGTACAGCTTATCAGGATGAAACATGCCAGCAGATACGTCCCGAAGATAGATACGGTTAGCACCAAGATTAACAGCCACACCAACGACAGCGGAATGTGCGCTATGAAGCTTAGTAGTTTTTGCAGGGTCAATGATGACAACATTTTCGATAGCCTTCGATTTACTAAGGTTAGATTCTCCCTCGTCGTAGTACTTAAAATACGACTGAAGAAAAGTTGCATCCTCGGTACTTATCGCCTTATTTCTATACTCCCGAAAGAAAGTATCAAGAAGTCCTTGAGCCCTGTAAGTCTCAGCAAGCTTCCTTATATCCTCATCTGACATAAAGTCGGGCCAGAGGCTCTTGTAGTTATCATCGCATATATCTATATTCAGATGAACCCAGTTAGGGTCGTCCATTAGATTAGCTAAGAGGGAGTCTTCGTGCAGTAGTG
>CAZMCS010000091.1:0-4402 GCA_964565085.1 uncultured Muribaculaceae bacterium
ATACTTTTTATTTCAGTACCTAAAAGTTCTATACCACATTCATATTCTTCAAGTACAGTATAATTAAATCTTGCTTTTCTATTTTGTATCTCCACCTCTATTCACCTTCCCTAACACAGTGAAATCTACTTGTTTTTCTTCTTTAGATGCTCTAATACACTTTACTTTAACTCTATCTCCTAAACGATAAGCAACTTTACCATTTTTCATATATGCCATTAAATCTTCTTTATAAGAATAGAACCCATCTAAATTCTCTAAAGAAACAAAACCGCTTATTAAATTATCTGTTATTATAAAGAATCCCTTTGAAAGTGTTCCATCTATAGTAGCTTCAAATTCATCTCCAATGTGATTTTCCATATATTCTGCTATTTTCATATCATTAACTGCGAATTCAGCATCTTCTGCAAGTACTTCTGTTTCAGAAATATGATTACAGATATAAGGCAGATTATCTTCCCAATGTTTAATAAAATCTTTTGTAATATTATTTTTAAAATAACATTCATCTATAAAGTAATGTACCATTAAGTCACAGTATCTTCTTATTGGAGAAGTAAAGTGAGTATAGTTTTTTAATGCCAGTGCAAAATGTCCTAAACTCTCATCTAAATATATAGCCTTCTGCATACTTCTTAACATTTGCTTATTAATTATTTCATAGTCTGATGCATCTTTTAACTCTTCTAGTATTATTTGAATATCTTTTGAAGATATATTATTATAATTTATTTTTTTACTTATCTTATGTCCAAGTATGTTTATAAATTGAATACATAATTTCATTTTTTCTGGAGTTGGACTCTTATGAACTCTATATACAAATGGTGCTGACATATTAAACATATGATTTCCTACAGTAACATTCGCCATTATCATAAAGTTTTCAATTAACTTTTGTCCTTTTCCTTCAGAACGTTTCTTTATTTCAGTTACTTTTCCATCTTCATCTACAATAAGTTTTATTTCAGGTGAAGAGAAATCCACTTCACCACGTGCTTTTTTGGCTTTATTTAATATTTCAGAAAGTTCTAACATTTTATTTAAAACATTCTCATATTCTTTATAATCTTCAGGAGCACATCCATCAAAAAGCTTATTAACATCTTCATAAGTCATTTTCTTTCTAGATTTTATAATACTTTTGAATATTTTATAATTTTTTACATTTCCATTTAAATCTATTTCCATGACACATGAAGTTGCAAATCTATCCACTTCTGGATTTAAAGAACATATTCCATTAGAAAGTTCTACTGGTAGCATTGGAACAACTCTATCTGCTAAATATACAGAGTTTCCCCTTTGAAGTGCCTCTTTTTTTAATGCACTTCCTTCTCTTACATAATAAGAAACATCTGCGATATGAACACCAAGTTCATAATTTCCATTAGGAAGTATTTTTAAACTTACTGCATCATCTATATCTTTAGTATCTGCCCCATCAATAGTAAAAATCATTTCACTTCTTAAGTCTATTCTTCCATTTATGTCTTTTTCTGATATTTCTTTTGGCATATTTCTAGCTTCTTCAAGAGTCTCTTCACTAAATTCAGTTATTATATCCATTCCACCCAAAATACTTAAAATATCCACATCTGGAGCATTCTTATGACATATTATTCTATCTATTCTAACTGTTATATTCTTATCTACATCTTTCACAAATTTCAATTTAACTAAAAGTCCATCTACTAAGTTTAAATCTGTTTCTTCTAAAATAACTTTAAAATCTTCTTTTGAATTATTTAATTTTACTTTTGGCTTTCCATTTTCAAAATAAATTTCTCCAATACCTGAATCTAAACTTCTTTCTAAAACATTAACTATTCTACCTTCTTTTTTACCTTTAATCTTTATTTCCTCTACAACTACTAAGTCTCCATCCATCACATTATATTGTTCTAAATCTCTTTTATGTATAAATAAATCTTTCTCCTCCTTTAAAAGTAAGAAAGCATTCCCGGTCTTAGTTATTTCAACTATACCCTTTTTATAATTACTTCTTTCAAATAACATAAATTCATTATTTTTATTACGTATTAAAATACCTTCTTTTACTAAATTTTCTAATAATTCTAATAATTTTACTAATTCTTCTGTTTTATAATCTCCCTGCATCTTTCTAATTATGGATACACCATCCATACTCTTTTTACTTTCTTCTAGAATTTTTAATACTTCTTCTTTCATTATATCTCCTTATTATTATGATAACATACAAAAAAAAAAAAAAACACCATTTTGGTGTTATATTGATAATATTAGTGAAATTATTATAAATGCTGCTCCTAATGAATAAGTCAGTCTACTTATAACTTTCTCTCCGCCTCTTTCTTTAATATTACTTAAAAGCATTGAATTTCCTCCAGTAATAATCTGTCCTGCATCACTTGCCTTATTACTTTGAAGTAATACAATTGATATTAATAACAATGATACAATCATTAATAATGTTTCCATATTTCTTCCTCCTTAAAATTGTGAATGATCTTCACTTTTATATTTTCTTTGATTTTTAAAACCTTCTGCTTTTTTCTTCATTATATCTTCATAAGCTTTTTTCTCTAAACCTTCTTTATCAAAAAATACAGAATCAATAAGTTCTTTATTTATTCCAAACTTATTTTCAAGTTTCCATTGTTCAATTTCTTCAGTTACTTTATCATATGTAGTTGTATCAATTAATTTTGGTCCTACAACGATTTTCCCTAATCCACCATTTTTTATTTTTAACCCAGAAAATAAATCATTAACTAGAAAATGCCAAACACATTCAATATAATCTCCTTTATTTATTCCAGAATAAGTTACTGGAGCATACATAGGATTTGTTATTAGTTTTATTAATTGTATTCCCTCGTTTCTTATTAAACTACCACAAATATATCTTGGTCCTAATTCTTTTGATTCTTTATCTTCTACAATACCTTCAAACCAAAGATCTTTATCAACTAAAATATATCCGTCCCAAATTTGATCTTCATTAAAAGCATTTGTATTATAAGTGTATTCACCAGATATTTTAAATAATTCTTTCATACTTAAAAACCTCCAATAAAATTATAACATATATTTATAAAAAATATTATCATTTTTCTAATATTCTCTATTTCTAATTCTTTGTCGTCTAAATAAATCACACGATATTTCATCATGAAATTCTAAATATACGTTTTGCTTTTCTAGTTCGCTAAAATGATATGCATCTTTTAATACTGAACGAGTATTAGAAAAAGCATTAATAAATTCGTTATTAAAAACTCCATTTGTAATTCTTTGTGGCTCTTTTAATATTGTTCCGGGAATAGTTGCACACCACTCTGATGACATATTTAACAAATCATGCCCAGTAATATATCTTCCAGAACTCCAAATCTTACCATCATTTTTATACTTAGCCAGTCTAATATATTCATCTATTACTTCAAGTTTTCTTCTTTTATTTTCAATGTCAAATTTTTGATTTTCAATATAAGTATAAATATGTACAAGTATAGTTAAAACATTAGGTTTACATTGCATTACTGGAATATATTTACATTTTTTATTATATCTATCTTTTTTAAGAACACCTTTTTTTACTTCTTTCATATATTTTTTATCTTGCTTTAAATTTTCTAAAAATAAATATCCTTTGTTATTTTCCAAGTCAATATTTTCTAATAACAAAATTTCAAGATTCTCTAATACTTCTTCTTTAAGAAATCGTAAATAAATAAAAGGTATAATAGGTGATAAAATGAAATCTTTATTTATTTCTAAATATCTATAGCGCTTAATAAACTCATCTTTAAATTTTTCTAATTTATTCATGACTTTCCTATATTTTCTAAATTATTTTCTATCTTTAATAATCTGTTATATTTACATATTCTTTCACCACGAGTAACAGAACCTGTTTTTATAAATGGTATGTTTAATGCCACTACTGCATCTGCGATAAAAGTATCAGTTGTCTCCCCACTTCTATGAGACATAATTGTAGTATAGTTATTCTGCTTAGCAAGTACTATAGTTTCTAGCATTTCATAGAATGTTCCTATCTGGTTAGGTTTAATAAGTATTGCATTACAAAGTTTTTCATCTATTCCCTTTTGAAGTAGCTTCTTATTTGTTACAAATAAATCATCACCTACAATACTTATTTCTTTACCTAATTTTTCAGTTATTTTCCTAAATCCTTCATAGTCTTCTTCATCAAATGGATCTTCAATACTAATAATTGGATAATTTTTTGCCAAGTCTAAATAATAATCAAGTAGTTCATCTCTTGTAATATTCTTATTATCTATCTTATATGTATCATTTTGTTTATTATAGAAAGATGATGCTGCGGCATCAATTGCAATATATATATCTTTTCCAGGAGTATATCCCGCCTTTTCTATTGCTTTTA
>CAZMCS010000092.1:0-4261 GCA_964565085.1 uncultured Muribaculaceae bacterium
ATAATCAAGTTCGTCTAAAATATTATCTAATACTATTATTTTAGGTTTATATGCTAAAGCATTAACTATTTTTAACTTTGCTCTATCAGAAACCCCTAAGCTATTTGGATCTTTATTTAAAAGTTCATCAAGTCTAAAATTTCTTGAAATAATTTCAATATCATTTTTCATGTCGTCTTTACTTCTACCTAAACTTTCAAGTCCAAAGGCGATTTCATCTCTTACAGTTTCACCTAAAAAAATGTCTAAATGTTTGTTTAAAATAAAAGCAATATATTTTCTCATTAGTTCTACTGTTTTACTTGTTATTTGAACCGAATCAATACTTACAATACTTTCCTTGTTCTTCAACATTAGTGAATTTAAAATTCTTTCATTACCTTCACCAATAAAAGTAATAAAGTTATTTAATTCACAATCCCACTCAAAATTTTCACTATCTCTAAACTCTAAATATTTAAGTGTTGCCATATATTTATTCTCCCAAAAATAATTATATAATATGCTTAAGCAAAAATCAAAACAAATAAAAAAATCACTAAAAGTGATTTTAAAATAATAATTACAATCTAGGTCCTTGTTCAAATTCATCTGGATTTTCATTATATAATAAGTTCTTGATATCTGCAGTTATAGGAAATACTTGTAAACTTAAATCTGAGTTTTCACTCCTAATTTCATTAACATCATATTTGAAACCTTTTGGTAAATTTAAGGCAATAAGCGGTATTGATACATATGTTGTATCATAAACTCCATTACCCCAAACTTCAGGATTTAACGTTTTTACTTCAACTTTTGGATTTAATTTTCTAATAGCATCTCTCAACTGAATATTACTTGTTATTTCATTTTCTTCTTTACCATAATAAAACATATCTTTAGGTAACAATGAAACTTCTATATCTTTAGTTATAGGAAATACTTGTAAACTTATATTTTCTCCATTTGTAATTTTTTCAGAAATAGTATCATAGGAAAAACCTGGTGGTAACTTTAAAAATTCTCCAGATTTAGAAGTATAAATATCATCATAAACTCCATTACCATTAACAGGATTTAATGTTTTTATATCAATTTCAGGATTTAATCTTCTAATAGCATCTCTTAATTTTATTTTTTCAGTTGTTTCATCAACCATTCCTATTTTATCTTCCTTATATGATTTATATCTATTAATTGGTTCTCTATTGTTTGCTCCATAAGTTAACATAATCAATCTCCTTATAATTATATTATTATATTAGATCTTGCATACAATAAATCTGATGTTTTTTCTTGTGTAAAATCAGTATATTGAATACTTGATAAATTAGCTCTAATACTTATTTTATAATTGTCAACAACAAATGACATAATAACCTCCTTTAAAATGAATCTATATTCACTTTAATATTATGTATTCCATCATTATAGGCTTTTGCCTGTATTAATGTTTTAATAGCATTTACTATTCTTCCCTTTTTACCTATTACTATTCCCATGTCAGATTCACTTACTAGTATTTCTATAATAATACCTTCTTCTGTTTCAAAATCTTTTACTTTAACTAAGTCTGGTTCTTTAGTAATCTTTTTTACTAGAAACTCAGTAAATTCAACTAAATTCATTATTTTTTACTCTTTTCTTCATGGAATTTCTTCATAATTCCTACTTCGCTAAATAAGTTTCTTACTGTATCAGTAGGTTGTGCACCATGATTTAACCACTTTAAAGCGATTTCTTCATTAATGTTGTATTTTTGAGTTTCAAGCGGACTATAAGTTCCAATTAATTCTATAAAACTTCCATCTCTTTTTTCTCTAGAGTCAGAAACAACAATACGATAGTATGGTCTTTTCTTAGCTCCAATTCTTTTTAATCTTAATTTAACTGCCATAATTTTTTCCCTTCTTTCTGATAATATATTACAATAAAAAATATAATATGTCAACAATTAAATGTTGACACATCATATTTACTCAGTTGTAGTGTCTATTTCATCTAAATAATCTTCTTTTACCTCTTTATCAATTTGATTTAATGTTTCTTCAATATTCTCATCTTCTTCTATTATATCATAATCGTCCTCTTCATCTTCAATTGCAATCTTTACTTTAGTATCTCCAATTATTTCTATACCTAGTTCCTTCTCTATAACGTAATGTATAACATTATCCTTTACAGTTACATCAACACAATTAGGGTTTTTTAAACTTCTTATTATTATTTCTGAACTATCAGTTAAAGTTGACTCTTCTTTAAGTCTTACATTGGCTTTCTCTTCATAATTAATTCTTTTAGTTGCGACATTCGTTCTAGTGTTATCATCATAACTATACCAAATATTTACATCAAAATTTCCCTTTATCAAAACATTACCGCCTTCATTTCTACCACTTAAATTATGATTAATAACCCAGCATCCTAAAACTGTATCAACTTTATCTTCAATACTTAATTCATAGTTATTTCTAAATGTTTTTTTCCCCTTTCCAATAACAGCTTTAGTAACTATTTCCTTGTATTGCATATATCCCTCCTCATTCTTAATTTATGCAATTAGCCTATATAATGTGAAATAATATTACAACTTTAAAAAAATGTGATAAAATAATTTTATAGGAGGGTTTATTATGGAAAAAAATCAAATTAGAGAAAGTGATAATAAATTTTATGAATCTATACAAAAATTAAAACTTGAATTTTCTAGTCATGGATTATCAATTCAAGATTATAACTTGGAAATATTTAGTGAAGAAGATAATAATCTATGTTTTGAAGTAGTAAAAAATGACGATAAATTTGGAATATTAGTTACTTTTAAGGGAGAATTAAAATTTAATCCGAAATCAGACAGTGTTTATGCTACAGATGTTTATGCTGATGATGTATATTTAAGAAAGTTTTATATTATGAAAAATAAAAAAACTGCTCAAGAATACTGTAAACAAATAAAAGGATTAAAAGATTTACTTGATGTCCCTGTATTTGGATTTAATAAATTAGGTGATGACTTAATTCAAGAAATTGAAATGGAATTGAATCAAGAAACTGCAACTATGCAACTTACTTGTTAATATAATATACTTTTAAATATAATAAAAAATTAGTATTTAACTAATTTTTCCATTTAAACTGAAACTTTTTGTTTCAGTTATTTTTATTTCTTGAATAGTACCTATATATTTACTATCTCCATCAATATTAACAAGTTTCATATTTTCTGTATATCCCATTAATTTTGTTTTATCTTTTTCACTATATCCAGTTATTAAACATTTAGTCTTTTTATTAAGCATATTTTTATTAGATAAATTACTATAATAATTTATTCTTTTATTTAACTTAGATAATCTTTCTTTTTTTATTTCTTCACTAACTGTCTCTTTCATTCTTGAAGCAGGTGTTCCTTCTCTTGCAGAAAATATAAATGTAAATGCTCCGTCAAATTTACACTTCTCAACTACATTTAGAGTTTCTTCAAAATCCTCATCTGTCTCATTTGGAAATCCTACTATAATATCTGTAGTGATTGAAACATTTTCTATATTATTTCTTAATTTATTATATAATGTTAAGTAATCTTCTTTACTATATCTTCTTCCCATTAACTTTAATATTTTATTACTACCAGATTGAATTGGAAGATGAATATACGGCATTATATTCTTATATTTCTTTATTACTTCAATCATTTCATCTGTAAAGTCCCAAGGATGAGAAGTTACAAATCTGATTCTTTCTATATTAGTTTTGCTTACATCTTCAAGTAAGTTTGCGAGAGTATAATCATTATATAAATCCTTACCATATGCGTTAACATTCTGACCAAGTAAAGTAATTTCCTTGTAGCCGTTTTTCTTTAAATCTTCAACTTCTTTTATGATTTCTTCTTTTACTCTACTTCTTTGTGCGCCTCTTGTATAAGGTACTATACAATAAGTACAAAATTTATCACAACCATATATTATATCTACCCATGCACATATTTTAGAATCTCTTGACATTGGAATATTTTCATATACATTTCCCTCACAACTAAGTACTTCTATCTGCTGTTCTTTATTAGATAAACATTTATGAAGTATGTTTAACATTTCATTTATATTATGAGTTCCAAAAACAAAGTTAAGCCATTTATATTTGTTTAATATGTTTTCAACAACAGTTTCTTCCTGAGGCATACATCCACACATTCCTACAAATAAATCAGGTTTTTCTTTCTTCATATGTTTTATTCTTCCAAGTAAGCCAAAAACTTTATCATGAACATTTTCTC
>CAZMCS010000093.1:0-4184 GCA_964565085.1 uncultured Muribaculaceae bacterium
TTAATACAAAGAAAAATAATTACAAATTAAAATAATTATATTGACTTATTTATTACAAAATACTAGAATAAAGCCTATTAATTTGAAAGGAATATTTATTATGGGAAAAAATTGTATACAAAATTATGAAAAACCCTGGGAAGAACCTATATTTGATTTTGAGAAATGGGATTTAATTAATGAAGCTGAATTAAGTAATTATGAAAAATATATGAAAGTTTTAGGTCTAGAAAAATATATTAATTCTGATAGTGACTTAGATTTTGGTAAAAGAAAATATGCTTTAGTATTTTTAAACACTTTATCTTTGTTTATAAATTCATTATGTAATTTAACAGAAAATAAAGAAGTTTCTAAAAAAGTAAGAGATGAAATTGATAATTATGTTTCTAAAATATGTAACTTAATGGAAAATATAGGTTATACATATAATATAGAAAAATATAAAGAAGAACTAGAAACCATGGTAAAAAAAGATATCGAACAAACTTATAAAAATAAAAGATTATGTTTTGCACATATTGAAACTTATCTTAATCATTTATATTTTGACTATTATAATAACTACTATTTAGGAGATTTAATACAAGGGTGGAATTATCCTAAAAATGAAATGTGTAGAAAAAAATAAATTGCAGAAATGCAATTTTTTTATTATTTTTTGAAAAATGATAATAATATATAGTAGACAAATTAATATAAATAGAGTATAATTATATTAAATTAATTTTCTTTTACAAATTGGAGGTAATTATGAAAAATGCTACAAGTGGCGAAACTTTAGTATTCGCTTTGGGAGGTCTTGACGGAATTGGAAAGAACATGTATGTTGTCATGCATCAAAATGAAATTATAATAATTGATGCTGGAATAATGTTTCCTCAAGATGATCTTCCGGGGATTGACTATGTTTTGGCAGATTATAATTTTTTAAAGGAAAATGAAGATAAAATAAAGGGGTTGTTTATCACACATGGTCATGAAGATCATATTGGTGGGATTCCTTTTGTATTACAGCATGTCAATATTCCAGCCATATATGCTCCCAAAGTAGCATGTAAAATAATAAAAAATAAATTAGAAGAAAGACATATTAATTTTAATAATTTAATAGAAATAGATGAACAATCAAATATAAAATTTAAAAATATGAGTGTTGAATTTTTTGCAACTACCCACTCTATTCCAGACTCATATGGAATAAGTATTATAACACCTAATGGAGTTGTTGTTGCTACCGGAGACTTTAAATTCGATTTTACTCCTATTGGTCCAGTAGCGAATCTACAAAAAATGGCTAGAATCGGAGATAATGGAGTTACTCTTTTACTAAGTGATAGTACAAATGCTTTACATTCAGGATTCTCAAATAGTGAATCAATAGTTGATGATGCTTTAGGCGAAATGTTTAGCAGAAGTGAAGGAAGATTAATAATCGCAACATTTGCAAGTAATATATATAGATTAACTCATATAATAGAAACATGTAAAAAGAATAATAGAAAAGTTGTTATATTTGGAAGAAGTATGAATACAAGTATTGAAATTGCATTAGAATGTGGATATATAAAAGATAAAAGTATTTTTATATCTGCAGAAATGGCAAAAAATATGAATCCAAAAGAAGTATGTCTACTTTGTACTGGATCACAAGGAGAACCGTTAGCTGCTTTATCACGCATAGCTAATGGAACAGATAAGAATATTTCACTTATTCCTGGAGACACCGTAATATTCTCTTCTTCACCTATACCAGGAAATGCTCTTAGCATTAATAGAGTAATTAATAAACTATATTTAAGAGGTGCTAAAGTTTATACAAATACAAGTGAAGAAGATATTCATACAAGTGGACATGCAAAACAGGAAGAATTAAAATTATTACTTAGACTAATGAAACCACAATATTTTATGCCTGTTCATGGTGAATATAGAATGTTAAAAGCTCATGGTGACTTAGCAATAAGTTGTGGCGTAAAAAAAGAAAATATATTTATTTTAAAAAATGGAGAAATACTTTCTATAAAAGATAAAAAAGTTAAAAGAGATGGTGCCATTGTAATAAATGATGTTTATGTAGATGGTAAAAGAATTGGTGATGTTGGTGCTTCAGTCATAAAAGACAGAAAAATAATGTCTACAGATGGAGTTTTAGCAGTTATATTAAATATTGACTCAACTAAGAAAAAATTAGTATTAGAACCAAATGTAACAACAAGAGGATTTGTAATAGTAAATGATAATATTGATTTAATAAAGAATATTCAAGATAAAATAAAAACAATTACTTTAAATGAACTAGAGAAAGACAATTTTAATTACATTGACTTAAAAAATAGAATTATACTTGAAATAAATTCTTATATTATAGATGTTACTGGAAGAAGACCTATAATACTTCCAATGATATTTGAAATAAAGACACAATAAAAAAAATGACTTATAAGTCATTTTTTTATTCTTTGAATCATATAAGACATTTTTAACATTGTTCTTCTGGGTATTAGTCTATTTAAGAATATTGCTACTTTTATTAAATTACCAGGAATTATTATTAATTTGTTTTTTACCATTTTTTTAATTGTATATTTTACTACATAATTTGATTCTAATGCAGGTAACTTAAAATTTGTTTTTGCTCTTTCACTAAATCCAGTATTAACTGGTCCAGGGCATAATACATTTATCTTAACATTACTTTTTATTCTTCTTAATTCTTCATATAATGCCGCACTCATACTGTAAACATATGATTTAGTAGCATAATATGTTGACATAAGAGGTCCTGGTTGAAATGATGCAGCAGATGCAACATTAATTATTCTACCACTATTTTTTTTAACCATATCTATTGCAAATAACTTAGTAAGTATATGATATGCCTTTATATTTAAATCTATCATTTCAAGCTCTTCATTCAAATCAGTAGAAATAAATTCACCATATATTCCAAATCCTGCATTATTAATTAATAAGTCTACTCTGCCTTTAGTCTCTTCATATAATTTTAATACATTTTCTTTTACAGATAAATCTAATGCATATATTGCGACTTTAGTTTTAATCTTTTTAGCTATTTCTTCTAATTTTTTCTTATTTCTTGCTACTAAAATTAAATCATATCCTAATTTAGACAGTTCTTTAGCAAACTCTAAACCAATTCCACTTGAAGCACCTGTTATTAATGCTCTCATAATTTACTCCTATTTTGCAACTTCCTCTGCTCTTGTTTCTCTTATAACAACAACTTTTATTGTTCCTGGATATTGCATCTCATTTTCAACTCTTTCCTTTATATCACGAGCAATTTTATAACTAGTCAAATCATCTATCTCTTCAGGTTTTACTATTACTCTAAGTTCACGACCAGCCTGCATTGCAAATGTTTTTTCAACACCAGGAATAGAGTTCCCAATACCTTCTAATTCTTCCAAACGTTTAATATAATTTTCTAAATTGTCATTTCTTGCTCCTGGACGTGCTGCTGAAAGTGTATCTGCTATTTGAACTAGTTCTGCTATTATACTTGTTCTAGGCTTATCTCCATGATGTGATTCAATAGAATTTATAACTACTTTATCTTCACCAAATTTCTTAGCAAGTTCTGCACCAAGTTCTATATGACTTCCTTCTACTTCGAAATCTACTGCCTTACCTATATCATGTAGAAGTCCTGCTCTTTTAGCCAAGGAAACATTTTCACCAAGTTCTGATGCAAGAAGTCCTGCTAAATGAGCAACCTCTTTAGAATGTTGTAATGCATTCTGTCCATAACTTGTCCTAAAACTCAATTTACCTAAATATTCCACTATCTGTGGATCTACTTTAGTTAACTTTAGTTCAAATAAGGCTTCTTCACCCTTTTCACGAATTATAGTCTTAAAGTCTTCACACACTTTATCATATAATTCTTCAATTCTTGCTGGGTGTATCCTTCCATCTTTAATTAAAGCTTCCAAAGTAACCTTTGCAATTTCTCTTCTTAAAGGATCAAAACTTGAAAGCACTATTACCTCTGGAGTATCATCTATAATTAAATCAACACCAGTAATTGCCTCAATAGTTCTAATGTTTCTACCTTCTCTACCAATAATTCTACCTTTCATCTCATCAGTAGATAAATCAACAGTAGATACTGTTTGTTCACTAGCTACATCATTAGAATATCTTTGAATACTACTTAT
>CAZMCS010000094.1:0-4184 GCA_964565085.1 uncultured Muribaculaceae bacterium
GGCCTATTGAACCGGGGTGGTGGAAAAGAACCCCTAAAGATTTCGGAGATCAACTCCACTGGTGCGAACTCTGTTCATTTTGTCTTAAAACCCCTTATGTTCAGTCGCATACTAACACAGATTTAGTTTCACCAGAATGGGATAGAAGACTTACTGAGATAGGCAGTAAAAAGAAAAGAACTATCTTTGATATCAATAATTACGACCCCTCCGATTATGAAATGAGTTCAGATAAAAATGAACCATATCTTATGGCTAGTGATAATTCACGAAGAGCTAATATGGATACTTCAAGGTTCTTAAGCCTTAATAAGATTGTTATGGTGACAACCTGTGTAGGTTATTCCAGCCTCTTATCAGAAACACTCTTATATAACTCTGAAGAAACAGACGCTATAATTGTCGTTACTGAAAGTAATGATACGGAGACAATCAGGCTTTGTAAAAAAGTGGGTGTTGATGTAGTTATAAGTGATCGTAAAAATATTAACAAGGCTTCATTCAACAAAGGGGCTTTGATAAACGATGGTATAGCTTTCGCAAAAGAAAAATATAAGGCAACCTGGATACTTATAATGGATGCTGATGTTATCCTCCCTAATGGTTTTAAGAATGAATGGAATTCCAAGATACTTAATCCTGGGACGCTATACTTTGCTGAACGAGTCGATGTTGATAAAAAAGACGTTACTAAATTTGTAGTCAATCCAAAAAAAGTAAAAGATGCTGATATCGGGGATCCTATTATAAATCGATATCCATGGGGTTATTTCCAGTTATTTAACATAAATGCCAAAGCACTCTCAGCAAGAGAAACCTATTACTCTGAAGATTTTCTTAGTGCGGGTTTTGTCGACAACGAGTTTTTAAAATCTTGGCATATGGATAGATGGTATTTTACGGGTGTTCGATTAATTCATATAAAGCATGGGAGTTATAGAAATAATTGGACCGGTGTAGATCTTGATAAAAAAGTTTTGTGAGGAATAATGAAATCTCCAGCAGATATGAATATCATACAGATTGATATTACTAATGATTGTTTTAACAGATGTGCTAATTGTTCCCGTTTTTCCGGGAATCATAAAGATGTCTATTATATGGATTGGGACACTTTTAGAAGAGCCTGTGAAAGCTTTCAAATAAAAAAATTCAAAGGTATGGTAGGTATCATAGGTGGAGAGCCTACGCTTCATCCTGAATTTGATAGGTTCATAAGATACTATGATAATGTTGTACCCCATGGATTTGATATCCTGAATATGAATTCAGTTAATGTCAATGAACCCATAGATGATATCTGTAAGTATCAATTTGATAACTGGAATTTAAAAGATTGGCAAAGAAGAGGATTATGGACCAGTCTGGGTCCTGGATATGCAAAACATTTTGAGCTAATCAGAAAAGTCTTTGAATTCCAATGCATAAATGATCATAAGAGTAACATCATGCATCAGGTAAATACCATAACAAGAAAAGAGCTCGGTATTCCTGATGATGAATGGGAGGAATTAAGAGATAACTGCTGGTTGCAGAATAATTGGTCAGCGAGCATTACTCCTAAAGGGGCTTTTTTCTGTGAAGTAGCTGGAGCCTTAGACACCCTTTTTAATGGTCCTGGTGGGTGGCCTGTTGAAAAAGGATGGTGGGAAAGAAAACCTTGTGATTTTAAGGATCAACTTCATTGGTGTGAACTCTGTTCATTTTGTCTTAAGACCCCGCATGTACAATCTCATACTAATATCGATATAGTCTCGCCAGAATGGGGTAGAAGACTTACTGAGATAGGGAGTACTAAAAAAAGAATAATTTTTGATGTAAATGAGTATGATTCTCAGGATCATGAAGAAGTAAATAAGAAAGTATTAGATATAACACAACCATATTTATACGACAGTGACCCTTTGAAAAGGGTGAATAGAAGTACAATGAAGAGTTTATCTCTTAACAGAGTAGTTATGGTTGTTGTGTGCGTTGGATATTCCAGTATATTAAGAGATGTTGTAGTGTATAATCGAGATGAAACGGATGGAATTGTTATAGTCACTGAAGATTCTGATGAGGATACTAAAAAATTATGTAGGGAATTCAATTTAGTATGTCATACAAGTGATAAAAAACATTTAAATAATGCATATTTTAATAAGGGGGCTATGATAAATGAAGGCATAGCCATCGCTAAAAAAGAATTTAAAACATCTTGGATACTTTTGTCTGATGCAGATATTATCCTTCCTTACGATTTTAAAAAAATATGGAGTGTTAAGATACTAAACCCAGGGACCCTTTATTATGCTGAGAGAATTCATGTAAAAAGACAAAACTTAAATAGGTATATGCTTAGCCCTGAAAAAATAAAAAACGAAGAATTAGTGCTTCCACATACAAATAGGTATCCATGGGGATATTTTCAGTTATTTAATCTAAATGCAGAGGCTTTAAAATTTCGTAAAAATTTTTATTCTGAAGATTATATAAGTGCTGGATATGTAGATGGGGAATTTCTAAATTTATGGCCTGAGAATAGAAGACATTTTACAGGTGTCCGGTTAATTCATATCGAGCATGGTGATAAATGCTCAAATTGGGACGGGATTAAGTCTTAAATATTTTGTTTTAAAACATTTTAACAGATAAGTATCTTATACCTATGGAAATATCCTCTTTTATAAATTCTATACAATGTGGTAACTGTCTTAATGTACTTCCTACTATCCCGGATAATAGTATCGATCTTATAGTAACTTCTCCACCATACAATGTTGAAATGAAATATGATTTATATAATGATTCTGTACCATGGCCTCAATACTATTCTTGGTGTGGGGAATGGTTGAAAGAGTGCTATAGGGTATTAAAACCTGATGGAAGATTAGCATTAAACCATTATCTGTCATTAGGAAATGCTAAAACAGGTCGAACAGCCCCACTTATGGAAATAAACCACATTGCTTCAGAAATAGGGTTTCAACATCACACAGTAGCAGTTTGGACTGATAGGACATTATCAAGAAGAACTGCGTGGGGTAGTTTTATGAGTGCTAGCAGCCCATACCTTCAATCGCCATTTGAGGGGATCTTAATACTGTTCAAGGATCGATGGAAAAAGGACAAAAAAGGTATAAGTGACTGCCCCAAAGAGGATTTTATTAAACTCACTGGTGGTATTTGGGATATGAGACCTGAAACAAGAGGGGTTACCCCAGCTAATTTCAGTGTAGATCTCCCTCTGAAATGTATAAGACTTTTGTCTTATATAGATTCTATTGTTCTTGATCCTTTCATGGGTGGTGGAACTACAGCAGTAGCATGTATTAGATCTGGAAGAAAATACATTGGAATAGAATTGTCGCCGGATTATTGTGATATAGCTCGAAAAAGATGTGATGAAATATATTTTGAGAATGAAGCTTTATGAAATTCAGATATATTCTTATCGGTTGGGTCTGTGGTGCAATCTTTTTTAATGTGATTCTATTGCACGACTATAAGATATTTACTATAAGCTCGGGAGTAGCTATATCCATTGGATTACTTTTTCATTTCACAAGATTAATGAGATTTTAACAT
The DNA here is from genome assembly GCA_964565085.1 of uncultured Muribaculaceae bacterium. Classification (GTDB taxonomy): domain Bacteria; phylum Bacillota_I; class Bacilli_A; order RF39; family UBA660; genus CAZKSN01. The sequence goes on from CAZMCS010000094.1 coordinate 3,571, forward strand.
CAAAAAAAAATATTTTATCATCGACTTTAAAATAATTGTGGTTAGAAGTATATTACATATGTGGGGTCTTATACCTCACTTCTGTTTAATGAAGAATTAGTTTTTAAAATCAATGATTTACGTGGGTTTCAGATTCGGACCGGGATACGCGAAGAATAAAAAGTTTGAGAGACCCCTCATTAAAAAGTTTAATTAAGTAAACTGTTTTTGGTCTAATAAATAATTAATACGTTTTTGGAAAAAAGGAATACTGTTTATGGACGTCAAACGACATGCCCACATTTATGATGATCTTCTTAAACTTGATATAGAATTAAATTTCCAGGATGTCCCTCAACCTTCCTACATCCAGGAAAAAATCATACAGTGTAATTCCTACCAACTTAAAGTAGAGCGCTTCTTCATAGAGGTGACCCGGGATCTTGCTATTGCTGAGAGGATGTTTACCACAGAGAAATTGAACATCAACACCCTCAGAATGAGCATACTTACCAATGATGAACGTATTAAAAAGATTCCTACCGGAAAAGAGCGTGAAGCGGCTGCTGATGAGATGCTCGAAAAAAATCATAGGGATCTTCTCAGACTTGAAAATGATGTGAATGATCTTAAGG
>CAZMCS010000095.1:0-4146 GCA_964565085.1 uncultured Muribaculaceae bacterium
TATCCATAATACATATTTTTTAACCTCCTTTAACTACCTATAATAATTTACGCAAGAATATGTGTTTTTGACATTAAAAATACCTAGTTTTTTAAAAAAAGTTTCATAAGATACTTAATTATGCTAAAATTACTTTAGAGGAAAGTATGAAAAACAGGAATATTTTTAACAAAATAGATAAATCTTTATTAATATTTACTTTATTGTATTCATGTATTGGAGTCTTATTAGTATTATCTGCATCAAGCGTTGCAGCAGTTTTAAAATATGATGTTAGTCCTTATCACTTTTTTATAAGACAATCATTATTTTATTTATTAGCATATATCATAGGGTTTTTCTTTATATTAAAAATACCAACAAAGATTTATAAAAAAGTTGTTTTTGCATATATAGTTGCTCTGATAGTTATATTGATAGGGTTATTAATGTATGGAGAAATAACTAATAATGCTAAAAGTTGGATTGACTTTGGACCATTTTCATTTCAACCTAGTGAATTCATTAAAATAGCATTAATATTATACTTAGGTATTTTTTTTGGAAATACAGAAAATAAAAAGAGTGGTAAATATTCATTTTTAATTCCAATTATGATAAGTTTAATTATATTTATATTAATTGTTTTACAACCTGATTTAGGAACTGCAAGTGTAATTTCATTTATAATATTTTTTACATTTTTAAGCATACCTTTAAAAGAAAATAATTTAGCTACTTTATTGAAAGTAGGTACTGGTGCAATAGTATTAGTATTAATTGTTTTTGTTGTAACAAATACTTCATTTTTAACAGATATGCAGATTAAAAGATTTACATTTAAAGAACCATGTACAAGATATACAGAGGAAACCGGTTATCAGGCATGTAATGGATTTATTGCAATGAATAAAGGAGGACTTCTTGGAAAAGGTATTGGGAAATCAACCCAAAAATATTTATATTTACCAGAAGCTCATACAGATTTTATTTTTCCAATTGCAGTAGAGGAACTTGGAGTAATTTTTGGAGTAATTATAATATTAGGATATTTATTTATTTTATATAGGATAATTAAAATAGCTAAAGATTGCTATGAATTACGAAATTCTATTATATGCTATGGAATAATGATTTATATTTTAAGTCATTTAGTAATTAATTTCTGTGGAATACTTGCATTACTTCCGCTTACTGGAATACCTCTGCCATTTCTAAGTTATGGAGGAAGTTTTACAATTAATCTTGTAATTTCAATGTTTATAGTTCAGAGAATAAATATTGAAAATAAAACAATGGAAAGAAAAATAGAAATATCAAATATATCAAAAAAATAAGTAGAAATACTTGTTTTTTTAAAAGAGTTTTATTTATTTACAGTAATAATTATAATAGGAGGATATATGAAATACTTAGAAAAATTAAAAGAATACATAATTAGATATAAAAAGAATATTATAATTATTTCTTCTTATGCATTCATTACTTTAATATTTGCAGTCTCTTTGGTTTTAATCTATAATTCAAATACAAGGAAAATAAAATCATTGGAAAATAAAAATAAATTATCTTTAGTAGAAACTGTGGAAGAAATAGAAGAGATTGAAATAGAAAAGGAGAAAATATATGTTGATGTAAAAGGTGCTGTGGCTAAACCTGGAGTTTATGTAGTAGAAGCTGATAAAAGAGTAAGTGATGCAGTTGTTTTAGCAGGAGGCTTTACAAAAGAAGCAAATACAAGATATGTTAACTTATCAAAAATTTTGAAAGATGAAATGGTAATCATTATTTATACTAATAATGAGGTAAAAAATCTGCTTGAAGATGTATCAAAAGAAACTCCATGTATTTGTGAGAATATTGTAAATGATGCTTGTATTCAAGATGAAACAGAAGATGAAAGAAATGAAGACTCTTTAATAAATATTAATACTGCAACACTTGAAGAATTAATGACTTTAACTGGTATTGGTGAATCAAAGGCAAATGCTATAATTGACTATAGAGAGGAAAATGGAGACTTTACAAATATTGAAGATATAATGGAAGTTAGCGGAATAAGTGAATCAACATATTCTAAAATTAAGGACTTTATTACTATTAAATAATATATATTATATACTTTTTCTTGTCGCTTTAAGTTTTTCTTTAATATTTACTGTTCTTTTTAAAATGACATCTAGATATAGTATAAATGATACTGAATTCATTGGAATTATTACAAATTATACTATTGATGGAAATAAGTTAACTTTTGAGTTTAAAACTGAGGAAAAATTTATATGCTCATATTATTTTGAAACCTATAATGAATTAATAAGTTTTAAGAATAATATTAATTTAGGGGATTTAATAAAATTATATGGTACTTTAGAATTGCCTGAAAGCAACTCAATACCAAATACATTTAATTATAAAAAGTATTTGTATAACAATAAAATATTTTATACTCTAAAAGTAGATAGATATAATATAATAAAAAAGAATGCTAATTTATTTTATAATATAAAAAATTATGTACTTAAAAAAATTGATAAAATTAAATATAATGAATATATTTATACTTTTATAATTGGCGAAACTTATTATATAAATCAAGATGTAAATGAGACATATAGAACTAACGGAATTACCCACTTATTTGCACTTTCAGGAATGCATATTTCTTTATTTGTATTTTTATTACATATTATATTAAAAAAAGTTAAAATAAGTGAAACTATAAAACATTTAATAATATTTTTATTTTTAATATTAATAAACTTTACTGCAGGATTTCCTCCCTCAATGTTAAGAGCAAGTATATTTTTCTTGTTATGTGGAATTAATAAAATCTTTTATTTGAATATAAAAGTAATTAATATTTTACTATTTACATTTGTAATTTTAGTTATATTAAATCCTTTTATTATTTATAATCTAGGTTTTCAATTATCATTTATTATCACTTTTTTCTTAATATTGGGAAGTAGTATGATTAAATCAAATAACTTTATTATAAATTTATTTCTAGTAAGCTTTATTGCTTTTATTGCGTCTATTCCGATAGTTATTTACAACTTCTATTATATAAACTTTATGAGTATTATAAATAATATATTTTATGTTCCATATGTTTCATTTATTGCTTTTCCATGTTCCGTTTTAGTTTTTATATTTCCATTTTTAACTCATTTACTTCACTATATAACATTATTAATGGAAACTATTTCGTTATTTTTAGATAAAGTATCAATATTTTATATCAGTTTTCCTAAAATTAGTGTAATAACTATAGTGATTTATTATATATTACTTATCATATATATAAATTATAAAAAAAAGATATGCACAATACTTATAATTATAATGATACTGATAAGTTACTTTATTCCATATTTAAATAATAATATATATATTTATTTTCTTGATGTTGGTCAAGGAGACTCTATACTTATTACTACTTCAAATTTAAGTAAAACTATTTTAATTGATACTGGAGGCACAACTAATTATAAACAAGAAGATTGGAAAGTAAGAAATAAAAATTTTTCTTTAATAAAACAAAGTATTATTCCCTTTCTTAATAGTGTTGGAATCAAAAAAATTGATTATTTATTTTTGACACATGGCGATTACGACCATATGGGTGAAGCAATTAACTTAGTTGAAAACTTCAAAGTAGAGAAAGTAATATTTAATTGTGGTGAATTTAATGAATTAGAAAAAGATTTAATTAAAGTTCTAGATAAAAAGAAAATACCATATTACAGTTGTATTAAAGAATTAAAAATAAATGATAATAAATTATATTTTTTGAATAATAAAGACTATGGTAATGAAAATGATAATTCAAATGTTATATATACAGAGATTGATGGATATAAATTTATGTTTATGGGAGATGCTGGAAAGACACGTGAAAAAGATATTTTAGAAAAATATAATATATCAGATATAGATGTATTAAAAGTAGGACATCATGGATCTAAGACAAGTAGTAGTAAGGATTTTATTAATGTAGTTAATCCTAGATATTCAATAATATCAGTTGGAAAGAATAATAGATATGGACATCCAAATAAAGAAGTACTAAATGTATTAGATAATTCAAAAATATATAGAACAGATCAAGATGGAAGTATTATGTTTAAAATTAAAAATAATAAATTAAAAATAGAAACATGT
>CAZMCS010000096.1:0-4045 GCA_964565085.1 uncultured Muribaculaceae bacterium
GGGGCGTGAGCCCGGCGACGTCGTTGGTCAGCGCGCGAGATGCGCGAAGCACTCGTTATCGGTCGCGATCGATAACGAGTGTTATGAGGCGCTTGCCGTTATGCGGCGGTGCTCGCGGCACTCCTGATGAGACCGAGATTTTGGGGGGCTCGAAGGTTCCATAATCGAAGTGCCGCTCCGGGCGGTCGTAGGGTGCCTGAGAAGCCCGATTCTGGGCTGCACAGGAGGTACATTCATGAGCACCGATCCGACCATCATCAAGGAATACGTCGACTTTCTCCGACGCCACCGAGCACTTGCCGAGGGGAGCATCGAGGTGATTCTTCGCCATGTGAAGCCGTTCCTGCTTCAGCTTGGCGACCAGGCAGAGCCTTCTCGACTGAGGGAGGTCAGCCCGAGCGTGATCAGCCGTTTCGTGGCTGCACGCGTTGAGTCGCGAGAGCGGGCTGGGAAGCGCGCGGTGATCTTCGCCATGCGAAGCTTCCTGCGATACGCCTCGATGCGCGGGTACGTTGAGCCCGATCTTGTTGACGCAGTGCCGCGAGTCCCCACCTACTCGTTGGCGCGGCTGCCTCGTACGCTGCCCTGGTCGGATGTCTTGAAGGTCCTGAAAGCAATCGATCGTTCGACTGCGATTGGGAGCCGCGACTACGCCATCTTGCTGCTGTTTGCGACCTACGGCTTGCGCATTGGCGAAGTGGCACGCATATCGCTGGATGACATCGACTGGCGCCACGATCGGCTCACAATCCCGCAGCGGAAGGTGGACCAGGCGCTCGTCCTTCCGCTGACCGAGGAGGTGGGGAAAGCGGTCATTGCCTACGTGCGGAAGTTCCGTCCGCAGGTCGCTCATCGGCAGGTCTTTCTTGAGAGCAAGCGACCGTACCGTCCGTTCAGCACGCATCGCTGCGGCGGCCTTCGCATGCTTGTGAAGAAGCGGTTGTTGCGTGCGGGGGTCGACAAGCGCCTCGCCTTTCCGCACGCAATTCGGCACTCGGTAGCATCGCGGATGCTGCAGCGGGGGCAGCCGATGAAAGCCATCGCAGACGTCCTCGGCCACGCGAGCCTCCACACGACCGCGATCTACGCGAAGGTCGATATCGAACATCTTCGTGAGGTTGCTCTCGAGCTGCCGGAGGTGAAGCCGTGAGAACGACGTTCTCGATCGAAGATGAGGTCTCCCTCTTCGGGCGATTCGCAGACTCATGCCGCTACCCCGACGTAGAGCGTCGCCATCTCAAGAGTCTGGCCGATGTCTTTCGTGGTATCTTTCCTGGAGAAACCCCGCTCAATCATACCGACCGCACCGTCTGGGTATCCACCTGGTATCCCCGCGCCCGCACGCTCTGGGCGCCATGGCCCGCGAAGCAGCGCTTGTGGTCCTTCGCCAGAATGGTCCACGGACTCTTCCGCGAGGGCCTCGTCGATGACGATGCCTTCGCCCATGTGGACGTAACGAAGTGTCTGGCCGGAGAGGAGCTTGTCCTGCGCTACAACCTGCACCGGCTGATTGAGAGCTGCCTCGCAGGTTTCCCAGGGGTCAGCGCCGGCCGTATCCGCGATTCGCGGGTCATCTTGTTGAGCTTCAACACGCACCTCAACCGGCGAATCGCAGATCCATGTCCACACTGGGGAGGCCTCGCTGTTGATGCCGAGACTGTGTTCGGATGGCTCAGGGAGCGCAGCCGCTTCGTCAAGGTATCGACTCTCTACGACGAGGTCAGCCTTCTCCATCGATGCCTGGAACTGGGTGTTCGAGAGGGTGCAATCTCCAACAACGCTATCGCTCTGTTGCTCGAGAGATTTGGGGGGCGAGGCCTGCGCGGCATCGTCGACGCGGCCCTCGCCGCCGACACGACGGCCGCGCTGGCATCCGTTCACGTCGAGCCGAAGTTTGCGAGTGCTCTCGCTGGCGACATCACGGGGCTTCTCGAGACGAAGCGCGCACTCGGCTTCCGGATCCATGCCCCCGAAGGGATCCTGGCCCACCTTGATCGCTTCCTGCGACAGTTCCCGCGGGAAGAGCAACGGCTCTCCGCAGAGATGATCGACCGATGGCTGGCCACATCGAAAGCCGGTCCAGCACAGCGGAGGAAACGCTGGATGTGGGCACGTCAGCTCTGCCAGCACATCCGAGAGAGGGATCCGCGGGCATTCGTACCCGACCGGCCAGAGCCACAGAGGATTCCACCACCCCGGCCCCCGCACCTTTTCACCCCCGGGGAAATTCGCCTGCTGCTCGATGCGGCATTGGAGCTGTCGCCAATAGGCTCGCTTCGACCGCGCACCTACCACGCGCTGATCGCTCTTCTCTATGGCGCAGGACTTCGCGTCAGTGAAGCACTTGGACTCAATATCGGTGACTTCAGCGAGGAGCAGGGGCTCCTTCTGGTCCGCGAGACAAAGTTCTACAAGTCGCGTTGGATTCCGCTCGCCCCGTCCGTGACCGCTTGCATGCGCGCCTACATCGCGTGCCGCATCGAGAATGAGCAGGTGCTTGCATCCGACCTGCCTTTCTTCATCAATTCCCATGGCCGCCGGTGTACCTACCAGGCGGTGAGCCCTACTTTCCGTGGCTTGCTTCGGCGAGTCGGGCTGCGCGGTCCCGCCGGAGAAGCTGGGCCTCGGATACATGACTTGCGCCACAGTTTCGCCGTGCGCCGACTCACCGGATGGTACGAGGAGGGTGTCGACGTGCAAGCGAAGCTGCCACTGTTGTCGACCTACCTCGGCCACAGCTCCGTCCTCGCGACGGAGGTGTACCTCACCGTCACAGCCGAACTCCTGCACCAGGCAACGCAGCGTTTCTATCGATGGCGTCGTTCGTCAGCGTTCGCGGAGGTGTCCCATGCGTAGTGAGCCGCTTCCTCCTCTTGTGCAAGGTTTCTTCAACGACTTCCTCATCACCCAGCGCAATGCGAGCCGCAACACGATCCTGGCCTACCGTGATTCGCTGAAGCTGCTCCTGTGCTTCGCCGCTGATCGCACCCACCGCGACGTTACTGGCCTCCGCGTCGGAGACGTTGACGTCGAGACCGTTCTCGCCTTCCTCGATCACATCGAGCGCGAACGCAGGTGTAGCATCGCGACCCGGAACGTCCGACTCGCGGCAATCCGGACATTCTTCCGCTACGTTGCCCGCAGACAACCTGCCGCCTCGGAGTTCTGCCGCTGTGTGGTGGACATCCCCTCGAAGAAGCGGAACATCAAGACGCCCGCCCACCTCGAGTGCGACGAGCTTGATGCAATCCTCGCGGCGGCCGATCGTCAGACGGCTGTGGGTCGACGCGATTGCGCTTTGCTCTGGCTTCTCTACGACACGGGTGCCCGTGTCCAGGAGATCGTCGACCTGAATGTGCCCGCGCTGCGACTTTCGCCACCTGAGCAGGTCCGCCTGTTGGGGAAGGGCCGGAAGGAGCGCATCTGTCCGATCGCGCCGGAGACTGCCGCGCTCGTCCGCACATACCTCGACGAACGTGGCGTCAGCCTTGACGCGAACGTCCCCCTCTTCACCAATCGCCTGGGTACGCGTCTGACAAGAACGGGCATAGCACGTCGCATCAAACGATATGCCTGGTTCGCCTCGGCAAGTATGCCCACGCTCGGCGACCGTCGGATCTCGCCACACACCATGCGGCACACGACGGCCATGCACCTTCTTCAGTCGGGTACCGACCTTCGAGTGATCAGTGCGATGCTCGGTCACGCATCGATGCTGACGACACACCACTATGCCCGCATCGATCTCGAGATGAAGCGCAAGGCGCTGGCAGCTACGACGCGTGGCACCAGCAAGACACGATCGAAGCGACCACCATCTTGGCGACGCCAGCCCACGCTCTTGGAGTGGCTCGAACGGCTCTGAAAGGAGGACTAACATTATGCGGCCTTGGCGAACGCGCACGGACAACCTGTCACGACTTCGGACGCCGAGGCCGCATAACGGCAAGCGCCTCATAACACTCGAGGTCGACGGCACGCGGGTCGCTCGAGACGAAGCTGAAGCGCCCCTCCTTCTCGAGCCAGGGCTGCACCTCGACGCGAT
>CAZMCS010000097.1:0-4029 GCA_964565085.1 uncultured Muribaculaceae bacterium
TCTTCAGGGACTTTTCTTTCTCTTTCAGAATTTCTCTTGAGAGCTTCTTTTAAATCCACTGGGAAATATTTTTCCATAACACGGACGTTTCCTATGTTACGTGCGATATTACAGATTTCAGTCCACACGGTGTTTTTAAGATTTGTATCATCAACAATAACATCAAAACCTTCTATGAGGGCTTTTTCAATGATGGTATCTCTAAGGGCTACAACGAATTTTTCATTATCCCAGTCATGACGATCCCCATCAAGCATAGCTCTAAGGCTATCTCTGTTTGCCCGCTTATATTTACCAGGATATCGCATAAGCTGCTCTATAGCCCAGGTGGTTTTACCACTTGCCGGTATCCCTTTACATACAACTATTGTACGTATTTCTTTAATTTCCACATTCCACCTCTATATGTTATTTGAGAGCCTCCAGGCTACCGCTCTTTTATTGATACAGCTAATAAAAAGAGGAAGCCTAATTTTAGGACCGTATAGTATTTCATAAAGTTCCTTGCACATATTAAATACTATAGGGTTCTTTTCATTTTTAAATTTACGCATTTTTGATATCAAGGATTTTTTTAATTCTTCCTGATGTACACGTAATATAGCAAACATTCTTCTGTATCTGATAACTTCCTGGAATACTGGATCAAGGGTTAACATTGATCTCAAGTCCTCCCATTCATTATCAGTATAAAGCAGCTTACTCATCTGTTATGCTGCAGCCTCCAGGATATTAAATTTTTTACACAATCCTCGTTTATCCCCAAAGCAACGTTTTTAATGCTACAAAAAAGAAAATTTAAAAGAGTCTCACCTACACGCTCAAGTTCCTTATTTTTATGTCCTATGCATCTCTGTATTATAAGGTTCACAAATGCATGTTCATCTACGACTCGATCTTTTAGATGTGCATCAGAAAAATCCAAATATGAAATTGCTGTACCATTTTCCCATAGTTCATGTAATGGATAACGAACTAATAAGATATCCTTTAACTCCTTCCATTCTTCATCAGAATATCTATTTCCCATGAAGGAGTCTCCATCTTACAACTTTGTAGAATCTATGCTTAAGCATTAAGGGTAATCTCAATTTGTCACAGAATAAGACTTCTTTAATATCCTGATACTGTTTTTTTCTTTTTTTGAAAACAGTATCCTTATTTAACACATGCTCAAGATGTAATTCTAATTCTCTGGAATCATTGAATAATAACTTATCCATTAATATTAACTTTTCAGGCTTAGCGTGCCCCAAAAAGATAACTTCAAAAAGTTCCTGTAATTCATCGGGACTATATGAAGGAGACATCCTACTTACCTAATTTTAATCGGTATAGAATAGCTTCATTAAACTTCTCATTGATATGTAAGGGTAATCTATTCAAATTTCCAAATAGTATTGTATAAAACTCATCAATTCTATCATTAAGAGATTTCTTACCGCCCTCCCTTAAATTAAAACCATATTCTTTGTATTCCCTGATTTGTCGCTTAAGGTCAAACTCATCTTTAAAATCCTCAAATATTGTTGCCACTGTTTCATCTCTGCTAATTATAAGATTATAAAGAGTTTCTAATTCATGTTCAGTATATTTTGACTCGTATCTACTTTCCAAGTTGCAACCTCAATTTTGCTACCTCCGACAAAGGGCCGTTAATTAGTTTTGGTAAATAACGGGTATCACAGAACAGTGCCTCATAAGTATCTTTTAACAAACTTAATTCTCTTTCTTCAGAAATATTGGACCACCCGGATTCCCCAAGCTTATAGAGGTATTTTTTAAGTGCTTCTATCTTATTAAACAAATCATACTGAAGGTCCATATTAATGCTTATAACAAGGGGTGAAAATGAGATTAGTTGTTCAAGCTCCTGGATAGTATATTTGTTTATAAAAGGAGGATGATCCCATATCGTACACCCCCCATGTCCAGTTTTAGCTTGATGACAATTTGCACATAATAGTTGTAATGTACCCGGGAAATTATTTCTTTTTGCCCAGGCGTACATACCCCCTTTTCTACAACCTGATAACTCTAATCTATGTTCCTTCCCGTCATTATTGATATGGTCTAATTGTAGATACTTACTGCAATCCTCACCACAACATATACAATGCCCACCATAGGCTTGGATTACCTCTTCTCTTAATTTTTGATATCTTAGTTTTTCTTTTTTAATGTTATAATCAAAACATTCCTGACATGTAGATTTATTTGGTAACTTTGGCTTTGTACCGCATGATCGGCAAAACCCTAATGAAATTAATTTGAGCTTGTTTTTATTTTGATATTTAAGATGTCTTTCATGACATTTTTTACAGCGTATTTTTCCAGGTAAGGGATCAGCACCGCAGCATCTACATAATCCTAATTCTTTAAATTTGAAATACCTTTTATTCATACTATAATATTTTTTATGACTTTCTCTTTCATCCAAAATTTAGAAGTTTCCACATGATTATTTCTAACATACTTAGCCATTGATATCTTAAATTTTGAATAAGGTATACTTTCAGATAATCTTATAACATATCCTTCTACAGGGTCTTTAGACAAATTAACATGATCTATAAATTTTTCATGAATTATATCTTTGTTAAACAAACCCCTGTAAAAAACAGGAACAGGTGTAAGACCTAATAGCTCGGTATACTCTATAGTATCATCCCAACTAATAGATTCATTAATTTCATTCCATATTGAATATACAAAAAAATAAGTCTTTAGATTCTGATAATGAATAGAATGCTTGGCATATAAGTTTTCACCACATATTCTAAAATTAACTGGGATTAAATGCCTTATACTTCCATGCAAAGACTGTACCCATGTTCTACTTTCATGATACTTAGAGTCAACAGATCGAGCATGTATATAGTCTTGGTACATAGTCGTAGATTCTCCATCCATTTTTATTGAGCATACAACTTCTTTTCCTATAAAAAAATCGACATTTTTATGCCTCCTATCGTCATTTTGAAGATTAGGTGACCACGGTAGATGATAAGTTCTCGGGTATTTAACATAGGGTAAAAAATCCCCTAAAACCCCGCCATCTCTCAAAGCTTTCTGGACATTTTCGTTATAGAAAAGTTCTCCACGTAGTCTGGCTCCTACCGGCAAAATTATATTTGCCCAATGGTCCCATTCTTCATCGACATCTAAATGCTCAGGTAATACGATATTCTGGATGTTGGCTTTTTTACGAAGCTCTTTGCATGATATCTGGGTTCTCTCAGCTCTCAAATGGTCATCAGGACAAAGGGAGACACCATTATCGATATAGTACCCACCATCCTCAAAAAGGCTTCTATCGATAATATGGTGAGCATCCACAGCTTCTTTACCACAAATTACACAAGTACTATGGTCCCTTTCGAAGACTTGGCGATGAAATTCATCTCGTGATAATAATGTACCCATAAGAGTTCTCAATTTTTTTAATTATCAATTTTTTTAATTAACAAATTCAGTTTATGGATGAGTTCAATTTGATCGTCACCCAAAATTTTTATCTTCTTCTCTTGTTTCAAATTTTTAGCGTCCACTGCGGACATTAAAGCATCACCAGTTTGTATGTAATTTTTTCTCATTTGAAGCCCAAAAACAATTAATTCTTTTTCTTCTGCAGATAGTTCAACCATAATATCTCCATGGTATATCCAAAATATATCCTATTTAATATACTAATCTGAATCTATAGAATAAACAAGGATTTTAATTATTCTTGGAATTTACCAGGGAAAGGTTGAAAAGAGTGGTGGCACGCGGCTGAAAATTCTCTATAAAGACAGTCCGCTCCAAAAACACATTTGTAGCAATGTATCTGAATACCATTTTTCTTGTAGTACCTATCTTCAATCACCTTTACTGGTTCTTCCTTATACATATCAGGTAAGACACTAATAAGTCCGTTGATGTTCACGAGGGCTTGTTTTCCATACCTATCATTAAAGAAATTAGTTTGGAATATAAATTCTTTAGAAAGTAATCCGCTTAAGAATTGAGTCCTTCCGGCAACGTACT
>CAZMCS010000098.1:0-3933 GCA_964565085.1 uncultured Muribaculaceae bacterium
AAAACTAAAATGGAAATTAATTCTTATCAAGGAATAAGACATAAAAAAGGTCTTCCAGTAAGAGGACAAAGAACTAATAGGAATGCTAGAACTCGTAAAGGTAAAGGTAAAGTTATAGCAAATAAGAAGAAATAGGAGGCGCTTGTAATGGCATATAATAGAAGAAAAAGAAAAGTTAAAAAAGAGATAGTTCAAGGTCAAGCTCATATTCACTCAACTTTTAATAATACTATAGTAGTTATTACTGATGAAGATGGGGGAGTTACTAGCTGGGCATCTGGAGGAAGCGTTGGATTTAAAAGTAGCAAGAAGAAAACTCCATTTGCAGCAGGAATGGCTGCAGAAGCAGCTGGAAAAAAAGCTTATGAGAGCGGTATGAGAAAAGTAGAAGTGTTTGTAAAAGGAATTGGCGGAGGGCGTGAAACTGCAATAAGATCACTTCAAACCGCAGGATTAGAAATAACAGGTATCAATGATACAACACCTATTCCACATAATGGATGTAGACCACCTAAGAGAAGACGTATGTAAGAAAGGGGATAAAAATAAATGTTAAGATTTGAAAAACCAGATTATAAAGTTGTAGAATATATTGAAAATAATTTTTTTGGAAAGTTTGTTATTGAACCTCTTGAAAGAGGATTTGGAAGAACACTTGGAAATGCATTAAGAAGAGTAATGCTTTCAAGTTTACCAGGAAGTGCTGTATCTACAGTAAAAATTGAAGGTGCACTTCATGAATTTCAAAAACTTGATGGAATAGTAGAAGATGTTACAGAAATAGTATTAAACTTAAAGAGTTTAGTAGTTAAAAACTTTAGTGATCAAGACCAAATTCTTTATTTGAAATCAGATAAAGAAGGTGTAGTAAAGGCTAAAGATATAGAAAAAAATTCAGAGATTGAAATCATTAATCCTGAATTAGTAATTGCTAATGTAGCTAAGGGTGGTTCTTTAGATATGACAATAACTATATCTAATGGTAGAGGATATGTAGATGCTAAAGAAAATGGTAAGAAATATAAGAGTGAAATTGGTGTTATTCCAGTTGATTCATTATACAGTCCTATAGAAAGAGTAAACTATGAAGTAGAAAATGCTCGTGTAGGTCAAAGTGAAGACTATGATAAATTAATCTTAAATGTATGGACTAATGGTTCAATGTCTCCAGAAGAATCAATTGCTTTAGCAAGTAGAATTCTTATAGAGCATTTTGAAGTATTAACAAAATTAAATGAAATTTCAGATATGACAGGGTTACTTGTAGATAAAGAAAGTGATCCAATAGCTAAGACACTTGAAACTTCTGTAGAAGAATTGGATCTTTCAGTTAGAGCTTACAACTGTTTGAAAAGAACTGGATTACATACATTACAAGATTTAACAAACATGAGTGAAAACGAAATGATAAAAATTAGGAATTTAGGAAAGAAATCTTTGAAAGAAGTAATGGATAAGATTAAGGAAATGGGTCTTAAGTTCCGTGAAGAGGATTAGGTGAATAATCGTGGCATTATATAGAAAACTAAATAGAGAAACAAGAGTTAGAAGAAGTATTCTTAGTGGATTAACTAAAACCACTATAGAATGTGGTTATGTTGAAACTACACAAGAAAGAGCAAAAGAAGCTCAGAAATTTGTAGAGAAAATGATTACATATTCTAAAAAGGGAGATTTAACATCTAGAAGAAAGGCGCTAGCTTTCTTAAATAATGATAAAGACTTGGTTAAGAAATTATTTGATGAATTATCAGTTAAATATAAAGAAAGAAATGGTGGCTACACTAGAATAATTAAGATTAAAGAAAGAATTGGGGACGACGCTTTAATCGTAAGATTAGAATTAGTTTAATTTAAAAGCAGATATCTTATATCTGTTTTTTTAAATTGTTATTTATTGATATAATTTTTAATAGTAATTTCTGCTTTTAATCTTTTATTAAAAAATAAAATATGTTAATATTAATAATAGGCAGTATTTGAAAGAGGTTAACAATGAAAAGAAAAGATATATTTAATAAAAGTAAGAATGTAACATTTAATTTAATAGAAGTTATAGTAATAGTTTTAATTACTGGTCTTGTTGTAAGCGTTGGCAGTGGTATTATCATTTATAGAAACTATGATAACAATGATAATAAAAAGATTGATAATAGTGAAATATTAAGTGAATTTGTAGAAGTATATAATAATATAATTAATAGTTATGTTGAAGAAGTAAATAAAGAAGAATTAGTTGGAAGCGCTATTGAAGGAATGTTCAACTATTTAGGTGATAGATATTCTGATTATTTTGATTCTGAATCAACATCTGATTTGCAGGATAGGCTTAATGGCGAATACTATGGCATTGGTGTTGAAATTAATAATAATGAAGAAGGGAAAGTAGAAATAGTTGGTATATTCAGTAATACCCCAGCAGAGGATGTGGGTTTAAAAGCAGGAGACATCATATTAAAAGTAGATGGAGAATCTACTGAAGGGAGAACTGCTGCTTATGTGGCAACTTTAATTAAAAATAGTTCTAAGTCAGAAGTATCTCTTCAATACCAAAGAGGTATTACTCAAAAGACAGTAAATATAAAATTAATGACAATTACAATTCCAATTGTAACAACTGAAGTATATGATAAAGTTGGATATATGAGAATTTCAACTTTTTCTGCAAATTCATTTAAGCAAGTTAAATCTGCATTAGAAGTATTGGAGAGTAAGAATATAAAATCATTAATAATAGATCTTAGAAATAATTCTGGGGGTTATTTAAAGTCTGCATATGATATAGCTGATTTATTTATTGCAAAAGAAAAACCAATTTATCAGTTAAAAAAGAAAAACAATGAAATAGAAATATTTAAAGCCAATGATAATTATGTAAGAGATTATAAAGTTGTTGTACTTCAAAATGAAGGTAGTGCTTCTGCATCCGAAATATTAGCACTTGCTTTAAAAGAAAGTTATACTGCTACTATTGTAGGTACTAAAAGTTTTGGTAAAGGTACTGTTCAGGAAGTAGAGAAATTAAGTAGTGGGAGTATGGTAAAATATACTTCTGCATATTGGTTAAGTCCTAATGGAAATTCAATAGATAAAGTTGGAATAACTCCTGATATAGAAGTTATTCAAGTTAAAGAATCAGATGTACAATTAAATAAGGCGTTGGAAATTCTTAAATAAAAGATGTAAAGACATCTTTTTTTAATACTTAAAAAATGATATAATAATGATATAATTATATATATGAAAGAGGTGTCTTATGAATATAAAAATCGGAGACACGCTTGCAATCCATTGCTATAAGCACAATGGAATGATTTATAAAACATATGATAAATCTATTGTACTTGATATAACTAGAGAATATATAGTATTAGGAAATAATAATGTATTGGTTACAAAAAGTGATGGAAGAAGCTGGAAAACTAAAGAATCTGCTATTATGTTTTTTTATTATAATAGATGGTTCAATGTAATTGCACAACTTAAAAAGATTGGTATATTTTATTATTGCAATATATCAAGTCCTTTTATAATTGATAATAGAATAATTAAATTTATTGATTATGATCTTGATGTTAGAGTCTTCGCAGATGGTGCATTTAAGATACTTGATAGAAACGAATATAACTATCATAGAAAATTAATGAAGTATCCGCCAGAGATTAATTTAATAATTAAAAATGAATTGACTTCATTGATTGAAATGAAGAAGGCTGGTGTAAATCCATTTAACAAAGAAATAATTGATAAATATTTTAAAATATATACAAATATAGTAAATAAAAACTAGATATGTGCATATAATGCTATAGTAGAAATTGACTTTGTTATAAGTGAAAAAGTCAATTTTTATGGTAAATTTACATATAAAAGTTAATATTTGACAAAAAAATGTCAAAAAAAGTAAAAAAAGTTGTTGACATATTATTTTGT
>CAZMCS010000099.1:0-3933 GCA_964565085.1 uncultured Muribaculaceae bacterium
CTCCCACTCTGTTCCATCTTAGCAAATTGTCTATTATTTTAGCATGGTCCCATTTACTGCTTCTGTTTCTCTTCTATCTTGCTATCATTCTTATGCTTTAAGTACCTTCCTAGTATTACTAAAGACATAAGCATCCAAAATTTGTCAGCTGCCCAAAAGCTTTCACCTATCGTTATCTTAGGCCAAATCATACATGCATAAATCATTATTAATTCGCCATAAGATGATGATTTGTTTAACCAATAACGATATATTGTCACACAAATAGAATATATCAAAATAATGCTACCAAACAGAAATCCAAAGTTTGCCCAAGTGTCTAAAAGGAAACTATGAGAAAGTCCGACCGCGACGTTCCCTCCGAAAGCACCTAAACCTAATATTGGAGATTCATATATCTTTAAGAGAAGTTCGGAGTGGAAATATGACCTACCGGAATCATATAATAAATTGTCATTTAGTAGCATAGTGAATGTTCGACTGTGTATGCCTATTTTGCTAAGTGTTGAAGACAATGCACGTAATAGTTCCGTATAATTCAAATAGAATAGAAGCAAAGTAACAAAAAGAACACTGATTACGGGAATAAATGTCTTTTTGTTGGAATATAATTTTTTCGTGATGCTGTAGAACAGAAATGCCCCAATACACAGCAGCGGCCATCTTGACCCTAAAATAAAAATAGTAACAGTGCATGAAAAGGCTAAGATATAATCAAAAATGCGATCTTCTTTAAACGCCTTAGAAATAAGAAAAAAGCAAGGAAGCATTGCTGCCTTCCCATAACTCATGCTGTAATTCCTTACAGTTTGAGCTCCAGCAAATATTACTAAGAAACAGATAATTCCTGTTATACACATAAAATAAGATGCTATATAGAAATACTTCAATAATTTGTTTGTGTCTTTTATAATTGGCACGAATAAAATCAACGGGATACAATACACAAGGAATGTTTCAAACGTAGAACGCACATATTGATGCTCAAACAAATTTTGATTTAACAAATAAGTGATAACAATGAAGATTGCTGATAAAACTACGATGTAGAAGGATTCAATCCTTATACGGAATTTAGTGGCAATGAGACATCGAATATATAGAATCCCCATAAGAACTGCAATTATAGAATTAAATAGAGAATTAAAGTTAAAAGCAGCTTGCAGGGTGGTAACTATCATATTCTTGCTTGCAAGTATAGTTATTTGAAAAACAATTAACATGATTACAACGTCATCTTGCTTTTGCTGATGCTGTAAATATAGATCTTTTTCTTCTATTGATTTCAGCATTTTATTCCTTATCCTGCCCCTAAGCAATGTTGTGTTTTGTAAGTAATAATGCGCAACTACTAATTAACAGCGGGTATTGTAGTGTTTCCAGTTCAAATCCTTGCTCTTTGGAGGCAATTCTAACCAATCACTAAATTGCTTTGAACACTCTTCATTGTAGGCCTTTCCCCTGCCTCCTGTAGGCGTAAACGTCAATTCGCCAAAAATAACTCGATCTGAAACTGCATACAGGTCAACTCGAACAAACGGAAATGGCGAAGATAGCTTTTTGGCAACCTCATACATCTTTGTTAGAGTAGATGGTTTTTCGAAGCGTTTAGGATCAGTTTTATACTCTTTTTTACAATAATCTAGATTATTCCAATCAAAATCAAAGAAAGCTCTGGTAGTACCTAGGACTGCCTCGCCCCTATCTGCATATACACAAATACAGCGCGGCTCCCCATTAAAACAGTATATTTTGTAATCTAATGGAAGTTTGTTATTCTCCGATGCAAGATTCTCTTCGACAATGATTCTCGGTTTAATGAAATTATAGTGTTTTTCACCGGATATATTTCCTATTCTCTTTTTCATCCATTTTGAAAATTGTTTGCGCACATTAGTTTCATTAATATCCTTTTTATCAAAACAGATTAAATTCGTTCCACACCCATGCACAGCTTTCATTGCAAATCTATTCGGCAACTCTGCGAAATTAATATCATCTGAGCTATTATATACAGCATATAAAGGAGTAAGTATATTTTCATATCCACTTTCTCCTACATATTCACGAACAGAATACTTATCAGCACACTTAATTATTAGAGGATTTCGATAAAAAGCCTTTAGCCATTGTATTTTTTCATTAAAATCGCGAGGATTCTCAAAGTCAGGTATGACCCCAAAGCTTATGTAATAGTAAAGCTTTATTGTTGCATTATATGGAATAATTGGATCTAATGCGAACATAATTCTTAAGATGGTTGTATATGTTTTTCTAATTATATTGCTAGATTTTAGCTTTTCCTTATTATTCGAGAATATTGTGTAGAAACCCATTAGTTTGTACAACCTCCATTGTTGTATTATTGCGTTTTCCATAACGTGCCTTATCAATTAGCTAAACGTTTTCAGGGGAGAACTTTATGCCAATTCCTTAAGTTACTGCTGAAATACAAATTTCTGTTTTTTGCTCATTTACCTTATAGCCACATTTCAAAATAGCATTTATTGCAAGCAATTCCATAGCATCTACAAAATTAATGCCAGCTATTTGCATATCAGCCAAGATAACGGACAATTCTGTGCAAGCAACCACAAAAGTGCAGTCGCCATTATCTTCTAGAATCTTTTTCATAATCTCGATAATTAATTCTCCATTATAAAGAATAGATCTATTATTCGCCTTAACGGATAAGATAATGTCCATTATTTTCCGTTGGAGCGGGGGATCAGGGTAAAACATGCAACTCCTATCAGCACCATTTCCAACGCCATACACATTTGCGGATACAGTACCAGTAGTCCCTAAAATACATATCTTCTCTTCTCCAAATTGTTTCTGAAGATAATTCCTAGTGGTTTTAACCATATCAATAAAAACGATATCTTTTTCTTCATCAAAATGATCAGCAAATATGTGAGAAGTATTACACGGAATAATAAAAAACTTAGTGTTAAGTTTCCTTAGTTCATTTATTCCCTCAATAATATGTGGCAAGGGACTCGGTCCATTATTAATTAAGTGTTCAGTTCTATCTGGTATTTGTGGCTTATTCAATATGCATATCTTCATATGTTCTTGATCACAACCTGCAAAAGTTAATGAAACAATTCTACGGAAGATCTCAGCAGTTGCTTCGGGACCCATTCCACCTATAATACCTAAGTCGTACATATAAGTACTAATCTCCTTTTAAAAAAGCAGTGTTTCCGTCATCAAAAATGAAATAGCTCTACAATATTGATTGCTCCTTTAGACTAATTTTGTATACACTCTTTTGTAGAAATCAGATATATCCTTCCACGAAAAAATTCTGCAGTCAACAATACTACTGTCTGATATTTGATGATAAGAATCAATTATTTTGGCGACTCTTTCCGCTACCTCATTTATTTCAAAACACCCCACCGCGTATCCAACTTCACCATCTTCGAATTGCCCGTCAAATCCCTGTCCTCGTGAATAAATAACCGGTAATCCTTGACTCATAGCTTCAGCGTATACCAATCCAAAGGTTTCATGGATCGAAGGCATAACAAAGATGTCGTGGTCCCGATAGATATGAATCAGCTCCTCTTTTTTTTGAGGCTCGATGTAACGAAAATGATCGTTTGTTTTTAATTTGGCAAGTAGTTTTTTATTTTTTATTTTCCCGACTGCGGTCAGTGTATAGGATAATGATGACTCTTCTTTATTCATTTGATTCATGGCTCGCAATGTAGTCTGGATATTTTTATTTTTACTGATTTCGCCCACATGAAGCAATCGAATTTCTTTTTTCCCTTCAATAGATTTTGGACTGCCAATATTCTCAATCCAAAATGGATCTATTCCGTTGGGAATGACAACTGATTTATTTCGGATTTTTTTTCGTAATTGAACCGGCACTATGTTTTCGATGACTTCATCGCGATATGCAGGTGATAGAAAAAT
>CAZMCS010000100.1:0-3834 GCA_964565085.1 uncultured Muribaculaceae bacterium
ATTAAAATTTACTGTTACATCATAAATATAAATCATAGTTATGTTCCTTTCTTTTAATCATAGAAATTATAATAAGTAAAATCCCTATAATTAAATTCCAGCATTCAATCCTCTTAATAATAAAATTTACATAATTACTGAAAGTATACCCCATACTTATTAAATTTAAATAAAGAATTATAAAACAAAGTGAACTTGCACACAAAATAACACCAAGTATAAATAGAAAAACTCTTCCTAACACATGTATCACCTACATTAAATATTATTTCTATTTATATTATTTTATTATATAATAGTTTAGGAGGAATAATATGCTGATAGAAATTTTTAAATATATTTTTCTTGGAATAATTCAAGGTTTTACAGAACCTATCCCAGTATCATCTAGTGGACATTTACTTATTGTTCAGACTTTAATTAAGGGTAATATGGATTATTCTACATTAGCAATACTTACTAATTTTGGAAGTTTTCTTGCAATACTGTTTGTATTTAGAAAAGATATAAAAGAAATCATTATAGATTTTATTAATTATATTAAGACAAAAAGGAAAGAACACTACAATAACTATAAATATTTTTGGAAGGTGGTAATTGCTACTATACCAGCAGGTATTATAGGTATCATTATATATAAACTTGGTATATTTGAGTTAGTTGAAAATAATATAAAATTTGTAGGCGCTACTCTTTTAATAACAGCTGGTTTCTTGTATTTAATTAGAAATATTAAAGGAAGTAAAAATGATAATAATATAACATTTAAAGACTCCATATTAATAGGACTTTATCAGATAGTAGCATTAGTTCCAGGAATAAGTAGAAGTGGCTCAACTCTTGTAGGTGGTATGAATCAAGATTTAAAAAGAGAAACTGCATTTAAATTTTCATTTATGCTTTATTTCCCAATTTCAGTAGCTACCATAGTATTACAAGTAAAAGATTTAATTGATGCAAATATAAGCAATTATAGTATTTCCTTATATTCTATTGCCACTATTTCTTCTTTAATAGTTACATATTTTTCAATAAAGTGGTTTAAAGAAGTAATGAAAAAAGGTAAACTTATTTACTTTGTTATATATTGTTCAATTGTTGGTTTCTTAGTTCTATTATTCTTATAGTTGACATTAAATAGTCAATGCTTTAAAATAATAACTTATAACGGAGGAATTAATGCAAGTAATAAAAGTTGAGGATCTGGAAGAAGACCAACTGAAATATAACAGAGTAATAAAATTTACAATACTCTGTGATGACGATAAAATTGATTGGGTTACATACCATGTTGAAAAAGATTCAAACAGTTCTTATTATTTAAGAGAAGTAAATAGTACTGAAGATATTTCCAGTATTAAGAATTTCTGTATAGAATTTGGAGAATTATTAAGAATAGGGAAACCCATAGATAAAATACTATTAATGGATGATGAAAATATATTAAATTTTTCAACTGATCCTGCTATTCTTAAAAGAGCTAGACAATAGTTCTTTTTTTATAACCATATTTACCATCATCAAACTTAATAATAGCGTTTATTATTAAAGATATTACTCCTGCATACAAAACAACTTTTAAATTAACAGATAATATTATAAATATTATAAGAATAATTATTCTAGAAGTATTTCTTAATGCTTCCATAAAAAGATTATAAGAAAGCACTTTGTATTCCTTGCCAAAACTGTAAATATTTCTAAGTATTATTGTTTCTAACCCAAAGGTAAATATTCCTTCAAAAAACATTATAACCAGTATCAAACTACTTGAATAAATATTTAGTTTCAAAAACCATACTACTGCAAGTAATATACTTGCTAGTGATAAATAATCTTTTTTATTTTTATCCATAATTTTAGCAAGAAAATAAACATAAATAATACTAGCAATACAAACTATTGCATTGGATATTCCTATGTATTCATATTTCTTTGAAATTTCAATAAATACATACAATGGAAAAAGCCCCATTGATAAATGTTTTACTTGTTCTAAAAAAATAAAAATATAACTTTTAATTGGAAATATTCTTAAAATATTCTTAAAATCTAACTTTTCTTTTGAAACATTTTCTTTAATAAATGAAAGTGGTATAACACTAATAGTAGAAATTATAAGTAATACTATACTCAAAGTAGTAAATCCAAATTTATTTAATATTAACGCTCCTATATAAGCAGCAGGAAGCATTCCAATTAAAGTGAATATTGTATATGAACTTACATTTTCTGTTATTTTTTTATCTTCTATTATACTCATTCCATATATATGCCTACCCATCCAGTAAAAAATTAAATATGCTGCATATAAAGAAGCAAAAATAACCAACTGATAAAATTTAAAGTCAATAAAATTAAAATAGATATTCATTCCAATAAATAAAAAGTTACTTAAAATAATTAAATTTTTAAAATTAACTTTTTTACCTATAATAGAGGATAATGGTAAAAATAATTCAACAAATAAAAATTTTATTAATAAGAATATTAATATTTTCTTTATATCATAACCTGCTTCATACATAATAAGAGGTATAAATATTTCTATCATACCTTTGGCAAAACTAGATAATGTAATAAAAATATTATATTTTTTAAGTTTACTCATTATATTATCTTTACTCTACTTTCCAGTATTATTAAATCTTTAATTAAACAGCGTATTTTCATACTTTGTATATTAAAACCTTGCTGTTCATAATATAAAGCCTCTTCTTCATAACCTTTTTTAATTAGATTATTAGTATACCTATTTATCAAATTAGATGTTATTTCTTTAAAAGAATTACCTCTCTCAGATAAATCATCTGACTCATATAAGTCTTCTATTGGTTTAACACTAATTATCTCAATATCTAAATCTTTAAATACTTCAGGTATTTCTTTTACATTAAAAGAAAAGAAATTTATATTAAAAATATCTTCTTCAAATAAGTTATCTCTTTCATACATTAACACCATAGAATCTATTGTATTTACTGATTTAACATTTAAGAATGAAAAAAGACATATAAAAATTGTAACAAAAGTTAGACTTTTTTTCATAACAACACCTAGTAATATTGTTAACAAAAAAAATAAAAAAAAAGAACCAATTTATGGTAATTTTAAGGATAATAACAAAATAGAACTATTATAAATGATAATGCTGCAAAGCCAATACCAAGCATAGTATATAGTAGTAAAGAATTGATAAAACATTTTATATTAAATGACTTTTTTATAAATATTTGCCTCCTAAAAAAAAATACTATATTTATAATTATAGTATCTATTTTTTCATTTTTCATCTTTTAATTTTATTTATTTACTATGAATTTACATTTTAATAACTACTTTTTCTATAAGTATTTTTATTATTTCTTTTCTCTTCATAATAGAAATTTACTAAAAAATCTATTTCAGCATCAGAATAACTTGGAAACATTTTTTTAAATTTAATTCTAAGTTCTTCTTTATAAGTGTCCCTATAACAAAGATTCATATAATAATCTATTTGCTCATCAGAATAACTTGGAAATACTTTTTTTAAATTTTCTCTAAATATTTCTCTTTCTGTTTTAGGTTCTGTTTTCTTTTTATTATCCGCCGTTTGATACTTATATGTTTGTTCAGTATCATAATTAGTTTTAGGAGAACTAAAAGTTTTTTTAGCCTCTTTATATGCTGTAGTTATTTCTTTCATTTTTTCTTCTTCTGATAATCCATAATTGGAGATTTATTTTTAATTAAATCTGGGTGATACTGTTTAACTAATGATCTATAAGCAGTTTTAATTTGAGTTTCATTTGAATTAATACTAATACCAAGTACTATATGCCAACTAGCCAT
>CAZMCS010000101.1:0-3797 GCA_964565085.1 uncultured Muribaculaceae bacterium
CAAATCTTTTTTCTCCTACGAATGTTGGAAACCAATTAACTGCATTATTATTTTTAACAAGTTTATCTTTTAACTTAGTCATTTCAATATACCAACTAGGTTTACCATAATATAAAAGTGGTGTTGAACATCTCCAGCAGTGAGGATAATTATGCGCTAATCTTTCTTTTTTGAATAATTTATTATTTTCTTTTAACCATTTTATAATCTCGGGGTCTACTTCAAATACTGAAGTTCCTTTCCATGGACCTTCATTATATTTGCTGTCTTCTCCAACTGGATTTAAAAATGGTAAATTATATTTTCTGCCTATTTCATAATCATCTGCACCAAAAGCAGGAGCAATATGAACTATACCTGTTCCATCCTCCATACTTACAAAGTCTCCACATGTAACATAAAATGCTTTTTTATTAACACTTAAGAAAGGTAATAATTGTTCATATTCCTTATATTCAAGACTCTTACCTAAATACTCTTCTATAACTTCATAATCACTACCTAGTACTTTATCTGCTAAAGACTCAGCTAAAATAAAGTTATATCCTTTACTACTTACCTTTATATATTTTTCATCTTTATTAACACAAACTGCAACATTAGCAAGTAGTGTCCATGGAGTTGTAGTCCATACTAAAAAGTATGTATCTTCATTTATTAATTTAAATGGAACTATTATTGTATCTACATTTACTTCTTTATATCCTTGAGCAACTTCATGAGAAGCAAGTCCTGTACCACATCTTGTACAATATGGAAGTATTTTATGTCCTTCATAAACTAAACCAGCATTAAAAAACTGTTTTATTATCCACCATTCAGTTTCAATAAACTTATTATAATAAGTTACATATGGATCTTCCATATCCACAAAATAACCCATTTTTCTTGTCATATCTTCCCATGCACTCTTATATTTAAATACTGATTCCTTACACTTTTCATTAAATTTTTCTATTCCATACTTTTCTATATCAGTTTTACTATTTAATCCAAGTGTTTTTTCTACTTCAATTTCTACAGGAAGACCATGAGTATCCCAACCTGCTTTTCTAATAACTTTATATCCATTCATAGTTTTATATTTACATATTGCATCTTTTAAATTACGCGCTAAAACATGATGTATTCCAGGTATACCATTAGCTGTTGGAGGTCCTTCATAAAATACAAAAGTATCAGAGTTTTTTCTATTTTCTATTGTTTTATTTAAAATGTTATCTTTTTCCCATTTCTCACTAATAGAATTTTCAACTTCACTTACTTTTCTATTATCTAATTCTTCAAATTTTTTCATAATATCCTTCTTTCTAATAAAAAAAGTTATATTAGGAGCAAAATATTGCGGTACCATCCTATATAACTATTGTTACTTACTTAATTTATATAACGCATTTCTGCGGTCCTAACTTATCCTTAGGAATCATCAAGAGTGATTTATATTTAATATTCTTATTAGTTCTCACCAATCACTAACTCTCTATAAAGAACTTTTAAATATCGTCTCTATCAATTGATCTTAAATCTAATCTATCTATTTCTTCTATTACTTCTAATTGATTTTCAATTATAGTTTTAAGTCTTCTTTTAAATACATTAACATTTCTATTCAGTAAATCAGCATTCGCCTGAACTTTTTCTGCTTTCATTAAAGCATCATTAATGATTCTATTAGAATTTCTTCTTGCTTCATCTATTAATGATTCAGCCTCTTTTCTAGCTAGTTTCTTAATTTGATCACTTGCACTCTCTGCAGTAAATATAGCGCGATTAAGTGTATCTTCAATTTTACTATAATGAATTACCTTTTCTCTTAGTTTCTGATTCTCATCATCAGTCATTTTACTTTTAGTTAAAAGGTCTTCATAACTATTGATTATTCTATCAATACATTCATGAACTTGATTCTTATCATAACCACGAAAAACAGTATCAAATTTTTTCATAGAACACCTCTATTTATTTAAACTAAAATTCACCCAATTCATCTTTATCTTCAGATTTTCCATCTTCCGTGATTTTCCCCTGAACAGGAATATTTCTTGGAGTGCACAAATAAATCCCCCCACCTAACTTTTGCAAATCTCCACCAATAGCATACAATGTACCACTCAAAAAGTCAATTATTCTTTTTGCCTGGTCACTTGTAACTCTTTTAAAATTTACTATTACTGAATTACGATTCTTTAGGTGATCTGCTATCTGCTGGCTTTCTGAATAAGCTCTTGGTTCTATAAGAAACATTTTATTACCAGAGTCTGAACCCTTTTTCATAACTTCTTCAACACTCACAGCATAGTATTCATCTTCTATATTTGATACTTCTTCTTCACCACCAAATAATTGCTTAAGTTTTTTAAATGCCATATATTATCCTCCATATTTATTCTACATCTATTATTTTAACATAAAATTTATTACTAAGTAAATACTTTTTGACTAAAACTTAATTTTTTCTCTGATATAATCTATTATTTCAGAAGTTTTAATACTTATTTGTTCCATAGTATCCCTGTCACGAA
Organism: uncultured Muribaculaceae bacterium; assembly: GCA_964565085.1. GTDB lineage: Bacteria > Bacillota_I > Bacilli_A > RF39 > UBA660 > CAZKSN01. Next base: position 2,523 of record CAZMCS010000101.1, read on the forward strand.
TAGTAACCATATCATCAGATAATGTATTATCATCAATAGTAATACAAAATGGTGTTCCAATAGCGTCCTGTCTTCTGTATCTCTTACCTATACTTGCTGTTTCATCATAAGTAGCCATAAAACTTTTAGATAGTTTTTCATATAGTTCATTTGCTTTTTCACTATGAATTTTTTTAATTAATGGTAAAATCGCAACTTTATATGGCGCTAAATAAGAACTTAATTTCAATACTTCTCTTGTAGTTCCATCTTCTAGCGTTTCTAAATTATATGCTTCAAACAAACATGCTAAAACCGTTCTACCAACTCCATATGTTGATTCTAAAACATAAGGTATATATTTTTCATTTGTTTCCGGGTCAATATATTCCATATTTTGGCCCGAAAATTCTTGATGCCTTTTTAAATCATAATCAGTTCTATCATGTGTTCCATTTAATTCGCCCCAACCAAAAGGAAATAAATATTCAATATCACATGCTGCGGCTGCATAAAAAGTTAATTTTTCATGATCTTTAAATCTAAGCTTTTCAGCAGGCAATCCCAAATCATTATAAAATTTCATTCCATATTCTTTAAAATATTCATATAACTTTAAATCATCACCCGGCTTACAAAATGTCTGATATTCCATTTGTTCAAATTCTATTGTTCTAAATGTAAAATTACCCGGAGTAACTTCATTTCTAAACACAGTACCAATTTGTCCTATACTAAAAGGTAATTTAGATCTACTTGTTCTTAAAACATTTAAAAAATTAACATATTCACCTTGAGCATTTTCTGGTCTTAAATAAATTACAGTTTTATTATCATCAACTGTACCTTTATAAGTTTCAAACATTAATTGAAATTCCCTTACATCAGTAAAATTAGAAGAACCACATTTAGGACATTTCATATTATTGTCTTTAATATAATTTGTCATTTCTTCAAAAGACATATTTTGAGCACTATCATGATTTAATGAATAATCCTCGATAAAATTATCTGCTCTATAACGAGTTTTGCAATTTTTACAATCAAATTTAGGATCATTAAATGAACCTACATGACCTGATGCTTCCCAAACTCTAGGATGCATTAATATAGTGGTATCTGTTTCATAACTATTTCTTCTTTCTTGAATAAATCTTTTTCTCCAAGCATCCTTAATATTATTTTTTAATCTAGTTCCCAGTTGTCCATAATCCCAGGTATTAGCTAATCCCCCATATATCTCACTTCCTTGAAATATAAAACCATAGTTTTTACAGAAACTCACTAATTCTTCCA
>CAZMCS010000102.1:0-3698 GCA_964565085.1 uncultured Muribaculaceae bacterium
GGTCAAAAACGTAGCATTGCTGTTTGCCTCCCATAATGTATCTTCATCTTTTCCTGCGGCCATTCTAGGTGGTTGCATAAATACCACTCCTGAGCCCAAAGTGCAACATTGTGGCGGACTCTATGCGGGTATTTCATATTAGCGTTTCTCGCAGTTTTTATGATCAAACTCATGAAAGCCAACTCCATTGTCTTATACTGGATCTCATAGATCGTACGCTCAAGGCTTCCATGCATCATCATACGGTATTCATAAGATCAATTGTTGTCAATAAGTTTATGCATCGCCGCAGTCAAATCGCGAATGAATGAGTCATACATGATATTTTCGACAGGCGCGTTTCTTAAATCAGGTCTCATAAAATCCAAACACGAGTCTACGGTTTCCTTCAAATGCTGCACTAGATTCTGACCACTTAAACAAGCAACCTCTAGTTGATTAAGGCTCATAACTCGAATATGAGTAACTAGCCATAAATAGTCATTTGACCCGATTTCGATATCGAGCTTACTTGCGGCTGAAGTAAAGTAATTCACTTTTGGTACATAACTATCTTCAAAAACAACTACTATTCCCCATATGTTCTCTTTGCTAATGGAATTTAGCTCGCAAAATGGATTGTAATAACTTAATTCACGGATCCGTTTGAATAATTGAGTAACAGCACTCGCAACAATATCTACGTGATGTGCCATTGCTTGTTCGTCAAGTCTTCGCATATCTTTAGATGGCTTAGTTGATTTGCTTTCAATCAACAGAATTTCATTGCCAATTCGTGCCATAACATCGGGACTTTTCCCAACATTATGATGGCATTTTTTATATTCGACTTCTTGGTGTATCGAATCATAAGCATTGGATGACTTCATAATGTCAAATATGTATTTTTCGATCACATGGCCCATTTGCTCCATCAATTGCAGTTCATTGATTACTCGATAGAACATTGATAACCCTATACAATGTGGCAAAAGATGCGGCAATGGGCAGTAGCAAGAATTATTGTGTCGCACAAACGGAAACTGGTAAGAGGGTCTGACGCAATAATGATATTCCAAATATCCGTGTTCTCCTGTATAGATGTTGTTGAGTTGTTCGCAATAATCACTCCTGTCCATTGTAAGGTGATCAGCAATCATCTTGCTCGTATTCTGCGCAATGAGTGCTAAGTCGAGCGAACTGGAAGCAGTGTGATTTTCCAGATAAATCATTAACAATATAATCAGCGCTGCATATTCGATATACGCAACACCAAACTTCTCACGGAACCTGGACTGCAGGTCTATTTGCTCGTCTGTATATGTAAATAGGTAATGATATCTGAGATAACGAACTACCTGGGCTTCCTGTAAAGGGAATTGTTGTGGCGCAACTATGGCAAAGATTTCAGTTGCCGTTAGATTACGGCGTTGAGTAATGTGTGGTGCAAAGACTGCAGAAATCATCGCTATGGCACTTAAAAAAGCCTTGTCATCCATTGATATGTTTTCTTTACCAGGAATAATTGGGAGTTGGACGGCATACATAAATAACGTCTCAATATCCCATGGATAAGGAGGTAATAATGGAACACTGATATCAACAGGCCAAATTGCTGAACAGCACAATCTGGAATGTTCAAAACAACGTTGGGCTTTGTCCGGAAAATTATACCTATCAAGAAAACCCGATTTCAGATCAGACATTGATAATACCCACGTGCATCATTGATCTTCTTGCCGAGTTTGGTCTGGAGATCCCGGTCTTTCAATCATCAATGTCAACTCTCCCGTCAGGGGGTAAGGCAAATTCTTTGCGCTGATTTGAAAAGGGATGGGATATTCTCCCTCCGCATCATTCCTAACAAGTACTCGCAAACTTTTTACAAATAACGGAGTTATCTCCTTATGCCTAACTTGTTTGAAAGATGTTTCAACAACAAATGAATCCTCGAGTTCTTCTACTCCTGGGTATCCAATAATGTCGTTTAGCCTAGGCTTTTGATGGAGTTTATCGAAAATGCTCATGTATTCCGGTTTTTCGGGTATTCTATCTGCAACTAAAAATGCAGACTTGCTATACCGTAGCTTAATCTCCACATCCTCTAGAAATACACCACTGCTGTTTAGTATGTAAAAATTCTGCTTAATAGAATTTTCTTCAAAGTAGTAATAGTGGTCATGTTCATGAAAGATTTTTGGGCAATCGGTAATTCTCTTTTGCAGTTCTTCCTTTGTATAATATATCGGGAGATCAAAGTCACCAAACCCAGCCATAATGGCCTTCTTTTCGGCATGATAGTCACCATACTTAGGATTCAACAGCTGTGCCAAATGAGCCAAACTAGGATTGGTTAGTGAGGTAGCAATAGAGGTGTCGTTAGTTTTTTCCAAATAGTCGCTGAGTCTCTCCAACAACCCCTTGTATTCTGTCATTCGTAACGAAGATGGCGCTTTCTCAAGACTTATACGTGAAACTGAATAACGCATACATCGAGCAAAGTTCTCGCCGAATCCGAAGCTAATATTGCTTGGCAATATGTGCTTTTCTCTTTGAAGGATTAACCTATCAAGATCTTCTCTCGTCACTCTCGATTGTCTTGACCCTTTTCTTATCCACATTTCACCTATTCTTAGCAATCCGAAATCCTTCCTCATCATATAAGGAGGGTTCAGATTGTCTTGAATCTCGATAACGCCCAGTTGCTTATCTTTACACATAAAACCATAATATTTTAATTTCACTTCTGGTTCAATGTTTTCTTGAATGAGATTCTCAAATTCGGCTTGGTCGCGTATATTATCAACCCCGATAATTTCGTTCCTCTCCCCAGGTTTTGCTTTGATACCGATGATTATGTACGAATTTCTGTTGAAAGAGGCATTGGCCATTGACATGATATCTTTAAGTAGATTCACCTTATCTTTATTGGTGTAATCATCTCGCTTAAAGTCAAGATATGTATTCTCATTGTCAAATTCAATCATTTCAATAAGAGTTGATGGATCTTCATCATTCATTCTTAGTGCTTCCTTCACTTCTCATTTGTAACCTCAATGTCTGAGTGCTTTTTACATCTGCCATTATATCACACAGGATACGTCTCTCCGCTAAAGATAATGAAAACCCCTCGCCGTCTGCCTTTAAGGGGTATGAGGTGTCCATGTAGGAGTATGGGTACATATGCAGGATTTCCATAAGAAAGGTACCACAACTGTAATCAGGGTCGATAAAAGTACAGACTTTGATACAATGGGATTTGCGGCATGAGGGCGAAAACATAAGGAAATAAGGGCTTCCCCGGCCATTTGGTGTTCGGGAAAGCCCTTCAGATATTGGGTATATTCGATTACGGGAGCGATCTCAGACAAGGATTTGCACCCACCCCCTCGGCGAAAAAGGGTATCGTCGAAAAGTATGAGGAAACGTCGAAAAGTATCATTTGGAGCTACATAAGTTCGTATAATAATTTCGCTGATTAACTCTTTTGACTACTTCGCCATTTCTTCCCTCATAAGCTCAGCATTTACCTCTGCAACCATATCGAATAATTCTCCCACACGTATGCACTTTTCAACGCCACTTGTTGTTTTATCAACAATAGTTTTAATGTAGTTTCCCATACCAATAGTCACTTGATAATGATGACCATACAAAGTCTTTTGATAGAGTCCGTATACTGGTGTAAATTCGAGTGAGCCAAGCGCTCATCTCTGGTA
>CAZMCS010000103.1:0-3656 GCA_964565085.1 uncultured Muribaculaceae bacterium
AACTTTTTTAACAATCCCATTAATGGCACCTCTTTCTAATCACCAATTAAATCTGTATCTTCTACCGAGCTTTCATAATTATCAAATTCTCGAACATAATCTAAAAAGTTTCTTGGATCCTCTTCACCAATGGGTGAAAAGATTTTATATAAACTTTCTGTACTTTTTAAAACATTTTCTCCTATTAAGTTTTTTATAACAATATCATTATATTTGATTGAAGATAAAATATATGTCGCATTAATAACCGCCTGATATAAATTATGTTCTTCTACTTCCAATTCTATTATACCATAATTATAAACTATTTCTACAAAAAAATAATCTTCTTCTTTAACAATTTTCAAGTAACCGTTCTTACTATCATTCTTCAATATCACATATTTGTAAGCTTTTGTAGTATCAGTATAACCAATTATGTTTTTATTATAATAACTTATTATGTCTACATTCAAATAAAATTTAATTCCATTGGATAAAAGAATTTGATTGTAATCCTTATCTTCAAGAATTTTAAAACCCTTAGGTAAATAATATCTATAACCTTTACTGTTAACATTGTATAACTTAATATTCTGCTTTATTGCGTATTCTACATTCTCTTCCAATGATATATTATGTGTACTATTAATGGAACACCCTGTCATTAAAAATAAGAACAGTATCAACAATATCTTTTTATACATTGCCTCACCTACTTATATTACTTATTATAGCAAAGAAACTAAAAAAGTTAAATATTTTTTTAATGTATAATTTATGTAAATTACTTTGTAACATTTACATAATTAATATTTTTACCCTTTGCTATAAATTTATCTTCATACTCTGTTTTATATAAAGATTTATAATCTGTATTTATTTCATTTATAATAAATTTATTTTCTTTAAATACTTCTAACGAATATAAAAATAATTCATCATTATCAGTTTTCATTTCTAAATTAAATTTATCTTTAAAAATCAGTTCAAATTTTTCTAAGAATTTAGGACTTGTTAATCTTCTTTTAGTATGTTTTTTCTTAGGCCATGGATCAGAAAAGTTCAAATATAATTTAGTGATTTCTTTATCAAACACTTCATTAATGACAGAAGCATCTACGCAAACAATTTTAATGTTATTTAATTCATATTCTTCAAGTTTTTTAACGACACTAACAAGAACACTTTCATATTTATCAATTCCAATATAATTTATATTCGAATTACTTAAAGCCTTCTCAATTAAAAACTTACCTTTACCCATACCTATTTCAATTTCAATAGGATTGTTATTATGAAAAAGGTGATTCCATTTATCTTTATATTCAAATTTATCTTTAATAAAATATCTCGATGCTTCAACTATCTTATTAGCATTCTTTATATGTTTTAATCTCATAGTTCACCAAATACCATTATACACAAAATAGTTATGTTTGTCATATAATGTAAAAGGTGATTTTAAAAATGAAAAGAGATAGAAATGGTTTTCCTCCTAATTTTCCTGGTGCTCCACAGCCACAACAACCTCCGTATATGCCTCAGCCTAATATGCAACCAGGATATCCTGGGTATGGGCCAAATATGATACCTGCTCAAATGGGACAATATGGTTATATAGATGATGATTCTAACTTAGAAGCTAGAATTACTAGACTAGAAAGACAAATAAGGAAATTAGAATCAAGAGTTTCAAAACTAGAGTCAAAAACTGATTTAATAAATGACAATGATGATATGTCTTCAACTAATATGCTAATGATATAAAAAAGAACAATAATATTTATTGTTCTTTTAATTTAAACTAAGTTCATATTCTTCTTCCCAAGAAGTTGGTCTTAGTTCATGCATTAATCTTGTAAAATTTATTTCTTTCATTATTTTTATTGCTGTTTTTTCATCTGTTCTCTTTAAAAGCTCTTCATAAGTTATATCCTCTATTTCATCTATATCTATTAATGGTTCACAATCAGCATTTAAATTGTCATTGATAATGCCCCATTCCCATTCATATAAAAGTTCAGAATAAAATTCATTATCATAAAAGAAGTCATAAACTAGTTTTTGTTTTTCTTCTTTTGTAAAATTATCATTTCTTAAAATCCAGTATCTAATATCATAATCTCCATCTCCATGTGCTTGATCAGAATCAATTCCTGATAATAAGTCAAATAAATACATATTTCCAGTTTTAGTACCTATTGGATTATAACATCTATCAAACTCCATCATAACAGTAGGATCATCTTTTAAACACGCTATTTGATCAAGTGATTTTTCATGAATTTCTCTTTTTTCAATTTGTTTAACTGTACCTATTTTATTCATAGCTTCTTCTATAGCAAATGCTTTCTGCTCAGAAGTTAATTTTAATTCTTTATTAAATAATGTGATCAATAAAAATGAATTTCCTCCATTAATTGGACCATTTGTAACTATCCTCGCTAAATCTTTATTTGAATATATTAAATTAATTAGTTCTTGATAAATATTCTTATCAGTATATTTATAATCAACTAATAATGAATATACAATAGTAGTGCCTAAAAAAGTATCTCTCTCATCAAATCTATCTCTTACAACTTTTATAGCTGATTTTAAAAGTTTCTTATCTTCTTTTATTTCATTCCAAATAGAAATAACTTTATCTTGGTTTTTTTCTATAAACCAAGCATAATATAATAAATCATCCTTTTTTTCAGTAATTTCTTTCATCTTAAAACTCCTTAAAAATAATTTATTCCTGATTTAAAGTTAATTTAGTATCATCTCTTAACCAACTAGGTTCTCTTAATTCACACATAAATCTAACAAACTGAATTTCTTTAATAAATTCTTGTGTCTTTTTTTCATCAAAACAAGTTTTTAATCTTACTTCAATTTCTTCAATTGGAGTAAATAAAACATCATCAATCGCAATTAATATTTGATTTCCACTTGAACTATTATTAACTATATCCCATTCCCACTGATCAAATACATTATCGTAACATTCATCATCCACATAAAAACTATTTACATATTCCTTCTTTTCATCAGATGTAAAACTATTATTTCTTAATATCCAATATCTTATATCAAAATTTCCATATCTATGTTTTGCAAGTCTTGTTGATTTATTCCTAGTATAATTAAGTGATTCAAAAACTTCGTCTATAACAAATGCTTTTTGTTCTTCTGACAACTCTAATTCAGTATTCCACATTGCATATAGTAACAAAGAACACCCATCTACTCCTGATCTTGCCAAGTCTGCATTTGAAAAAATTAAATCTATTAACTTTTTATATGCTTCTTTATTAATATCTTCTTGAAAATAAAGCATACACATAACAATATAATCTGCTCTAAAATCAATTTCTTTAAATCTATTAATTTTAATATTAAGAGCCTCATTTAATATAAAAGTATTATTTTTTATTTTATTCCATATTAAGTTTATTGTTTCTTTATCTTTTAAATAAAAAGACTTATTCAATTGATCATTATATTCTGTTGTAATTTCTTTAATATTATTTTTCATTTCAAAACCTCCCTAATTTTTACTATAAGTTATCTTAAAATAATTGTCAATACTTTACATAAAAAAAGAACATATTTTCATATGTTCTTAATTATGTTATTTTGAAATTTCGCTTACTACACCAGCTCCAACAGTACGTCCACCCTCACGA
>CAZMCS010000104.1:0-3574 GCA_964565085.1 uncultured Muribaculaceae bacterium
TGGATTAATAACACTAGAAATGATAGTAATGTATTTGATATTACTATTCCTGAACATGGTTTTGCTATGAGTTGGAATCTAGGAAATAGTGACACTTGGGCAATAGACCCAAATTCAATAAAGCAAATAGGATGTATTCATACTTGTCAAGGATTAGAATTCGATTATGTTGGAGTAATAATTGGAAATGACATAAGATATGAGAATGATCAAATTATTACAGATCATACTAAAAGAGCTAAAACAGATAAATCACTATTTGGAATAAATAATTTATACAGAAAAAGTCCAGAGGAAGCTAAAAGAATTGTAGATCAGATTATTAAAAATACTTATAGAACTTTAATGACAAGAGGAATGAAAGGCTGCTATATATATTGTGTGGATAAAAATTTACAAGAATATTTTAAAAGTAAAAAACAAATTTTTGAAAAAGTATAATCTTTAGGAGGTATCCATGTCTAGGTATAGAAGGAAATATAGCGATAATGATGATTTTATTGAAAGTGTCTTTGGATTTGCAGCACTTTTAGTAATAGGTTTTTCTTATAAACTCTACAGAAGCCATCCTATATTATTTTTTATAGTTTTGGGTTTAATTCCATTGATAATAGGTTTTATTATTTATAAGAAAATAAGAAAGAAGAAAATAATAACTACTAATGAAGATCCCTTTGAAGTGAGGAATAAAGATAATTCATATAAAGGTAATCTTAATGAATATGAGATTTATGAAAAATTAAATGAATTAAATTTCTATAAAAGATTATTGAAAAATATTTATATTCCTGTAGGCGAAAATAAAACAACTGAAATAGATATAATAATGATTTGTAATAAAGGTATATTCGTTATAGAATCTAAAAATTATAATGGTTGGATTTATGGAAGTAGTAATTCTAAGAATTGGACTTTGACAAATAAATATAAAAAGATTTATTTTTATAATCCAATTTGGCAAAATAAAACTCATGTAAAAAGTTTATCTAATATGTTAGAAGTTGATTCTAGTAATTTTGAATCTATCATTTGTTTTGGCCCTAATTCTGTTTTAAAAGCAACAGAAAAATTTGAAAGTGGCATAAAGATTATTAATGTTAATTCTATTGGTGAAGTTATTAACAATTTATATAATATTAGAACGAATATTTATACTAATGAAGAAGTAGATGCTTTATATAATAAATTAAGAAGTTTTAAATACGTGGATGAATCAGTAAAAGAAAATCATATAAATAATATATCGGAGTAAAAAATGATTGTTATTCGAGAAGAATTAATAAATTTATCAGAAACTAAAATTGCTAGATTAAACGCACTAAGTAATCCTAAAACAAAATATAAAATGTTAGGAATAAGATTACCTATATTAAGAAAGAAAGCTAAAGAGCTTATAAAAAAATATGAATTAAATGAATTATTAAATGATATTCAAGAAGAATATTACGATGAAATTTTATTAAAAGGATTATTGATAGGATACTCAAAAATTAATGTTAATGATAAATTAAATACTATTAAATCATATTTACCTAGAATAGATAGTTGGGGCTTAACTGATTCATTTATACCAACTTTAAAGGTAAAACAAGAAGATTTAAAAAAGTATTGGAGTTTTATATTACCTTATACAAAATCAAAAAATGAATTTGATGTAAGATTTAGTGTTATAATGATGTTAGATTATTATATTACGGATGCGTACGTAGATAAAGTTATAGATATTTTAGATAATATAAAAAATGATGGTTATTATGTAAAAATGGCAGTAGCATGGACACTATGTGAAATAGGGATAAAGTATAACGATAAATTTATGAGCTATATACATCACAGTAAACTAGATAGATTTACATATAATAAGACCCTCCAGAAATTAATTGAATCCTATAGAATAAACCAAAAACAGAAAGAAATATTCAAAAATTTAAAAAGATAAGATGTGATACAAAGCTTTCGTTTTTTTCTTTTTCTTTTATTAATATAATTATGATATAATTTAATAGGTGATTATAAATGAATATACCAGCTCAAATATTAGGATTATTAGGAATAATAACTAATGCTATTGGGATACAATTAAAAAATAAAAAAAATATTTTAATAGCATTTATGTTAGCTAATCTTTTTTTTGGATTAAGTTTTCTTTTGTTAAAAGGTTATAGTGGAGCAGTTATTTGTTTAGTAGCTACTATTCAAACTTTTATAAAGTATTTATTTGATAAAAAAAATATAAAATTTCCTTTATATTTAATAATAGTTTATATTGTAATAGCAATAATATGCGGTCTTTTTACTTATAGAGGATTAATTGATATATTACCAGTATTGTGTTCAGTCTTATATACTTTAGCTATTATTCAGCATAAAGAAAGTAATTTAAGAATAATAACATTAGTAAATATTATTTTATGGACTATATACGATTTTGTTGTTGGAGCATATACTGCTGGTATAAATGATGTTGTATTAACTTTTTCAACAATGATAGCAATATTTAGATATGATATTTTAAGTAAAAAAAAGAATAAACCAGTAGATAATTTAGTTCAAAAACTAGAAGATTTTACTATAAATTGTAGTAAAGGTTTTTTAGTATCAGATATAATTAATTTAAATAATTGTAAATTTATATATAGTAATACTATTGAAGATAGTTTTTGGAATTTTATAACTGGGATAAATGCAAATACAAAAGAAGAATTTGAAAAACTATGGCAAAAAAATAGAAAGTATATGTTAGAAAAAAATAGAATACCAACATTATATATTACTCCATCTTCTAATTTAATTAATAATTATAAGAAAGTATTACCTGATTATATGAAAGTAGAGTCACATGAAGTTTGGATGGCACTTGATGATTTTAGTAATATAGAGGATATAAATGATTCTAAATTGAATATAAAAATTGATAGTAATCCTTCATTAGAGGTTTTTGCAGATATATTTATGAAGTCTTATAGCTCTATTAGTGAAGAAGATCCTTATGGTGAAATGCCCGAATATTATAGAAAAACTATAATTAAATCAAAAAATAATTTAACTGATTATAAAAGGGTATTTTATGTGGCTTATTATAATAAAATTCCTATAGCAACCGCATTAACAATTGAAAAAGATAAAATAGCTTTAATTGGTTTTGTAGGCACTATACCAGAATATAGAAAAAAAGGTATTTGTAAGCAATTAATGAAACGAGTTTTGATTGATCTAAAAAATAAAGATATAAAAATCGCATATCTACAAACTGAAGAAGGATATATTCCTGAAAAATTATATAATAATATAGGTTTTAAAAAAATATGTAATGCGATTATTACCGTTGAAAATAAAGGTATAAAAGAAGGGAAGTACAATTTATGAATAGATATGTTAGAATGATAATTTTAGTAGTGATTGTTATAATAATTGCTATATTCTTAATTTTTAGTTGTTCAAAGAAAGAAAGTGGAGTACCTATTGAATTTAAAGATGAAGTCTTTGCTTCTATGTTAAAGAAAGAATTAAATAAGAATGAAATATATACATCTGATTTAAGTGAGATATCTGGTATTATGATAGCTTCTGATAG
>CAZMCS010000105.1:0-3571 GCA_964565085.1 uncultured Muribaculaceae bacterium
AACAAAAGTTAGAAGAGAACCACTTACTGTTATTAACCTAGATTAGGCAAAAGCAACAGCAGGTGTAAATTGTTTTTCGTTTCCGATTATTTTGTTTGTGCATTTATAGTATGCCTACTACTTGCATTTAATTATTAATAAAGCTCCGTCGAACCAAAGCAGCCCCATTAATGGATTTAATTATATCAAATTTATATGTAATTTTCAAGAATTTCATTTATTATAAACTTCTGATGTTAATTTTTCTAATAAAGTATTATCTTCTATAATGTTTATAGCAAAACATTTTTTCCCTAAATCTTTTAATGAAGCACCTATATGATAAATTATTTTTTCATCTAAAATAATAAATCTATCATGAAATAAATCGCTATAATATAAAAACAAACCTTTATATTGTTCATTAAACTTTATAATATCAAATTCTATTAATTTACTATTTCTACTTGTTATTATTTTAATATTTACATTTTTGTTTTTCTTAACTAAAAAATCTAAAATTGCATCATCAATATAATTATCAATAATAATTATATTTTTAGTAGCTTTTTTTATAATTTTTAAAATCAAACTATATGCATCATAAATTTGACCATTGTAAAAAATTTTATGTTTAAATTCTTTTTCTTGACTTAATGCATCAAATAAAATATTAAACTTTTTATCATTTTCTAATAATTTATGCTCAACATTAATCAATCGTTCAAAGATATTAGAATTTAAAGAAATAAATTTTCTCATTTCAACAAAAGCGTTCATTATATTTATACTCACTTGCACAGCTACTTCGTTTTTCAATAATCCTGATAACATTGCAATACCTTGTTCTGTAAAAACATATGGTAAATATCTTCTTCCTCCATGTTTCTCTTTTAAATTTGAAGTACCAACTTGGCACCTCAAATTGTTTTTAATCAAAAAGTCGTATTCTTCCTTTGTTAACTGAAAACAAAAATTTTCTGGAAATCTTCCAATATTTCTTTTCATTGCTCTTACAATATATTTTGTTTCATATTTATACAATTTAGCAACATCATTATCTAATAATACTTGCATTTCTCTTATATTAAAAATAAGATCCTTTATATTTTCCATTTTACCTCCAATAATAAAAATATATATATTTTAATATAAAAGTAATTTAATATAAGTAAATTATATCATTATTTATTCAAATTCTATCAAATTATTCTCATCTAAATCAATAGAATATGTAGTACAAAAGTAATGTCTCATTCTAGATAATGAATGCATAACACCTTCATGTGCTACAACTATTACTTTATTATAATCAAGATATTTCTTTAATACATTTAATACTCTTTTTTTAACATCTCTCATTACTTCAAATTCTTGTATATCTTGACTTGGATTTTTATATTCTTCAATTGCCTTATCAAAATTTTCACTTATCAAAGCCTTTGTATTATAGTTAAAACTTAAATCAGGAAGCCATTCATGTAAATCAACTTCTCCAATGATAGAAAGATTTAATTCTTTTGAAACAAAGAATGCAGTATGCATACACCTGGTATAAGGAGATACAATCAATATATCAGCATCCTTTAATATTTCGTCTTTAGCAACCTTTTTAGCTTGTTCAATTCCAATTTCACTTAAAAATGCTAAGTTATTACCATGCCCCTTAAAACCTTTATCTTTTAGTGTTGAATAATCTGGCTCTCCATGTCTTATAAAAATAAATTTTGTCATATTTATACCTCTTTCAAATTATACTTTTTCATAATGAGTCCACATTCTAAGAATATATATTTCTTTTTTCTTTTCATCAACTTCATAAACTATGCGATGTTGCAAATTAATTCTTCTTGAAAAACATCCTGATAAGTTTCCTCTTAGAGTTTCAAATCTGGGAGGCATACAAAAAGGATTTTCTAACATTAATTCAAGTATTTCTCTTGCTTTTTTCTCTAATCCTGCTTGCTTTAATAAAACTTTATCCTTAAGAGCTAACTTTGAAAAAATAATAGTATATTCTACCATTCCTCACCTGTTTTGTATTTAACTGCTTTACTTTTATCTTCTTTACGTGATTTATTTATACTCTCTACAAAACCAGGAATGGAATTAAGATATATTGTTTCTTCTATATCACGCCAATCTGATTCAGAAATAAGAACAGCATTTTCTCCCTTACTATTAATTATATTAACAGGATTAAACCCCTTATTAACATCTTGTATTAATTTAAATAACTTTTGTCTTGCAGCAGTAATATTTATAGTGTTCACTTTTATCACCTCACTATTATTATAACGTACTTTTGAATGTACGTCAATCATTTTAATATTTTATGTAAAAAACAATTATTTTATACATAATAAAATATAACTGCTTTAAAATATTACATATATTCTTTTAAATTCAATGATGCTTTATATAATTCATTCTTACTATAATTATTAGAAAGAATGTTTATTGCTTCTTTTATAGTACATTTATTTTTTATCATTTCATTAACTAGTAATGCTTCTAAAGAGATACTTTCTTTTATAGATTCTTTTTCTATTAAAGTTTTTTCAATAACTAAAGTATATTCTCCCTTTTCATAATTTTTATTTGCCTTTAACTCTTTTATTACTTCATCAATACTTCCATAATATATTTTTTCAAATTTCTTAGTTAAATCATTACATAGACATATATTACATTCTTTTAATACCTCTTTAATTATTTCTAACGATTTTATTATTCTTCTAGGAGATTCATAAAAGACTAATACTTTTGAAGTATCTTTTTTTAATAAGTTAATAATATTATTTTTTTCTTTAGGAAGAAATCCATAAAAAGTAAATATTGAAGCATCAAATCCGGAGATAGATACAGCAGTTATAACTGCTGAAGGACCTGGAATACCAATTACTTCTATATTATTTTTTATTGCTTCTTTAATTAAAATATATCCTGGATCTGAAATACAAGGTGTTCCTGCATCAGAAATAACTGCTATAGACTTATTATTTAATAAATCTTGTATAAAAGTATTTACCTTTGAATTTTCATTAAACTTGTGATTAGAAATAACTTTTGTTTTTATATTAAACTTATCTAATAATACTTTTGAAGTTCTAGTATCTTCTGCTGCGATTAAATCTACAGAGTTTAAAATATCTATTGCTCTTTTTGAAAAATCACTTAAGTTTCCTATAGGAGTTGCTACTACATATAATTTACCCTTCATATCTTTTTAAATCTCTTTCTTTTATAGCACGTCTTTTATCATAAAGTTTTTTACCTTTGCATACTCCTAATAATAGTTTTGCTTTTCCTCTTACAAAATAAAGTTTTAATGGAATTAGAGTATTTCCATTTAATAGAATAGTTTTACTTATTTTTAATATTTCACTTTTATGTAAAAGAAGTTTTCTTTCTCTTCTTTCATCATGATTAAATCTATTTCCCTCTTCATATTTAGAAATAAACATATTTATAAGAAATACTTCATTATTCTTTATTCTTCCATAAGAGTCTTCAATATTAGCATTTCCTTTTCTAATACTTTTTATTTCAGTACCTAAAAGTTCTATACCACATTCATATTCTTCAAGTA
>CAZMCS010000106.1:0-3543 GCA_964565085.1 uncultured Muribaculaceae bacterium
ATCTACTCCTATATTTTTTGATAATTCATATAATTCTTTTTCTGTCCACATATAATTTACTCCTTATTGGTTAATTATTATATACTTTATTAATAAAAATTACAAGATGTTAAATTCTATCAAATGTAATTTCTTTTATTTTTTCACTCTTTATTAAATTTAAAATATATAAGTTTATCCTATCATAATCTATTTCATTTTCTATTTTTTTAAAACTTTTAAATTCAGAAATACTTGAATAATATTTATCTATATTAGTAATATCAAACTTATCTATACTTAACTCTCGTTTTAAAGTATCTTTATAATATTTTGATAGTTTTTCAAGAATATGTATTCCTATTTTATCTAGAGGTAATATTTCTTCCTTGATAATATTCATAGATGCTAAATTATAGGCGGTTTCTATATCTTCAATCTTTGGCCATAATATTCCTGGTGTATCTACTAAATCAACTTTATCACTAATTTTAATAGTTTTTAAACTTTTTGTAACTCCCGGTTTATTCCCTACTTCTGTTATTTTTTTATTAACAAGTCTATTTATAAATGTACTTTTACCCACATTAGGGACACCTACTATTAAAGCTTTTGCTTTTTTAGGAAGAAGGCCCTTTTTCTTCCTATTTAAGTTCTTTTCTTTCATTAATTCATCAATACAGTTTATTATAGTTTTCTTATCATAATTCTCTTTAGAATTACTTGTTAATACAGTAAATCCATGTTTTTCATAATAACGTTTCCATTTTAATGTTTCCTCTTTATCACATAAATCAAATTTATTGAATATAATTATTACTTCTTTATTTGAAGTAAATTCTTCTAAATCCTTTATATGAGAACTCTCTGGAATTCTTGCATCCACTATTTCAATTACTACATCCATTAAAGAAATAATTTCTCTTATTTCTCTTTTAGTCTTTGCCATATGACCTGGATACCAATTAATACTTTTGTTTTCATTCATAAATATTACCTCTACTTTATAATACCTAAATCCTTAAATGGAAATAAAACAAGTTTTACTTTTCCTTTTATTTGCTCTTTTTCTATAACTCCAAAATATCTACTATCTTTTGAAATATCTCTATTATCGCCTAGTACAAAATATTGGTTATCTTCTGTATCATAAGTAAAATCTTCTGTATCTTCAAAAGATAAGTCTGTTTCCTGTTTAATACCATTTATATATAATTCATTATTTTTATATTCAATGTTTTCATTAGGAAGTCCAATTACTCTTTTAATAAGTAATTCCTCACTAAAATCTACTACTACAATATCATATCTATTAATTCCATCTATTGAAAGTCCAATCTTATTGACAATTACAACATCACCATCACTTAATGTGTCATCCATTGAATCTCCATTAACTATAGCTGGTGTAAATAAAAATGTTCTTATTAAAATAACAGTTATTACAATTATGACATATGGAATTATTTCTTTTATTATTTTCATAGTATCCTCCTATTGTAAAAAATTAGGTTTTACAACCTAATTTCTTTCTTTAAATTTAAAACTTCCTTTAATTTTCTTTAAGAAGTTATTAAGTTTAGCTCTTCTCGCTTTTCCTTTTTTAATAACAGTTATATTCTCTATTGTTGGACTGTTAACTGGAAATATTCTATTTATTCCAACACTTCCACTCTTTTTTCTTACTGTAAATGTTTCAGATACTCCTCCGCCTTTACGCCCTGTTACTATACCTTCAAATGCTTGAATTCTTTCTCTTTTACCTTCTTTAATCTTAACATCAACTTTAACTGTGTCACCTACTCTAAAATCAGGTGTATTAGTTTTAATTTGTCTTTTGTTAATAAAATCTAGTAGACTCATATATATCCTCCTTTTGCTTTCTTTAATCATACTTATTGCATCGGATTAAGCGTTTTAATTGTAACATAACATATTATTTTTTACAAGTATTTTTATCTCTTTATGCCTTTTTCTTCTGTAAAATTCATCTGCATCAACTGCTGATACATAATTCTTTCATTGTATCTAACTTTAAATTCTTCTTCCATAAGTATTATTTTACTTAAGAGTTCTTTATATTGTTTATCAATTAAATGCATTTTATATTTACTTATAAGCATACTTTTAAGTTTCTGAACTTCATCAAGTGCCATTTGAGTATTTTCACCAGAATCTTCATCTTCTCCACTTAATACTTTATTCATTAACTTTATTAATTTATCAAATTTTTTATTTATTATCTGCATAATATAAGACTTTATTAATTTAGTATCAACTAAAGTAATTTTCTTTACTTCAAATGGACTTTCTCCTTTTTTATTTTTAGGAACAATATCTAGTCCTTCAATACTTTCAGGAAATGAAACAAGTTCAAATTTCTTTTCTCTTTTATTTAGAGCATATTTCATTTAAATCACCTACTTCAATAAATCTTTTCTTTTTTCCTCTGTTATTCTTTTTCTTTCACTTTCCCTATAATTCTTTATTTTTTGATGATCACCACTAAGAAGTATTTCTGGAACATCCATTCCTCTAAAACTTCTAGGTTTAGTATATACTGGATAATCTAATAAATCATCATTAAATGATTCATTCTCCAGACTCTCCCTGCTTATTACACCATCAATAAGTCTTATAACTGAATCACTTATAACCATCGCGGGAATTTCTCCACCTGTTAAAATATAATCTCCTATACTTATTTCTTCATCTGCTAAAGAATAAATTCTTTCATCAAAACCTTCATAGTGTCCACATATTATTATGATATGCTTTTTATTTTTTAAAATTTCTGCATTACTTTGTTTAAATGTATTTCCTCTAGGTGTCATTAGTATAACATATGAATCACTAGTTCTTATACTTTCTACTGCATTAAACACAGGCTCACACATCATAATCATTCCAGAACCTCCACCATAAGCGTAGTCATCTACCTGGTGATTACTATATGGTGAATAATCTCTTATATTTATAATATTTATCTCTACTTTTTTCTTTTCTATTGCTCTTTTTATAATACTTTCATTTATAAAATTTTCAAACATAGATGGAAATAGAGTTAAAATATCTATCTTCATTATATCAGTCCCTCCAAATTCTTCAAGATAATTTTTTTATTTAATAAGTCAATTCTTTCAATAAAGTTATTATGAAAAGGTATTAACTTCTTATTAATAACAAATAATTTATTCTTTCCACTATACTCAATATTTTCTATAATTCCAATTGATTTATCATTATATATTGCTTCTAAACCTATTATATCAGAATTTAAATATTCTCCATCATTTAAATTCAAATCTTCTTTTAAAAAATATACATTATTACCTTTGTATTTTAAAACATCATTTATATAGTCAATTCCAATAAACTTAATCATATCAAAGTTCTTGTGTTTCCTGTAACTTTCTATTTCAAGTTTTTCCTTATTTTCGCCGATAAAGAGAATATTATTTAATTTAAAAACTTTATTCTTAAATTCAAAGTTACTTATTATTCTAACTTCACCTTTTAAAGCATGAGTATTAACAATTTTACCTACATTTAAATATTCCATAA
>CAZMCS010000107.1:0-3540 GCA_964565085.1 uncultured Muribaculaceae bacterium
CAACAAAATCAGAACCACTTATATAATAGAATGGAACTTTTGCTTCCCCGGCAACGGCTCTTGCTAAAAGTGTCTTACCTGTTCCGGGAGGACCTACAAGCAATACTCCTTTTGGAATACGAGCACCTAACTTTTGAAATTTCTTAGGATTCTTTAAAAAATCTATTAATTCTTGTACTTCTTCTTTTTCTTCTTTTAAACCAGCAACATCCTTAAATGTAGTTTTAGGACCATCCTCTGAAAGTTTTGCCTTACTTCTTCCAAAATCAAATGTTCCTTTACCACCACTTCCAATTTTATTAAATAAATAAAACATTGCTACCAATAATAAAATTATTGGAAGAAAATTTATAAGTATTGTAAATAATGAATTATTTTCTGGATTAGAATTTGTAACTACAGTCAAATTGTTTTCATTAGCTTTAGTTAATATATTATCAATAACTGAATCTGATAAAGGTACAATTAAAGTAAAACTTTCATTCTTATCATATCCATCAAGTTTTCCCACTATATTATATACACCAGCTCCACTTTTAGGTGTAACTGCAAGTTCTGTAACCTTCCCTTCATTTAAATTCTTAATAAACTCATTATAATCCAATGTGTTAATTTTATTACCTAGCTTGTTAAAGAAAAACAATGTACTAATTATAACTATCCCAAGTAACAAATATGGGAGTAAACTTTTTATTACTCCATTCTTTTTTGATATGTTCATAATCTCTCTCCTTTTAATTTAATAATATTTAAGTATTATATCATACTCCTGGTTCTTTTCTTTGTCAAATTTAGACTTTTTTAATCCTGGTATCCAAATAATCTTGTTTTGAGCATCACATACTATTGGCCATAAATTTCTTTCTTTCATTGATATCTTATTATCTATAAAAATATTATTTACTTTTTTGCTCCCTATCATTCCTTTTACTTCTAATTTATCTCCGTTTCTTCTAGTTCTAACATATAAAGGTAATGTTACTTCTTTTGAACTTATTCTAATTAAGTTATTATCTGTCCATTCACTTTCTCTCACTAATTCTATATTTTTTCCATTAGGCAAATTAACTATATCATTAATTTCAACTTCGTAATTATCACTTATTTCCTCACTGAAACTAAAGGATAAATTATTATATGCCTTTTCAACTATCACATTATTTGGTAAATGAACCAAACTATTCACCTTGTTCGACTTAATTAAATTAAGAATAAGATTTACATGAACATCACTAATAATTAATAAATCATCCCCATATATTTTTTCTAATATATTATTTATTATTTTTAACTGAATTATTTTTTCCAATTGCTCAAACTTTTCTATATCCAATATTCCTTGTTTAAATACTCTATTAATTATACTAAACATTTGCTTATCAATATACTCATTACTTTCAAGTAATGTTTCACTAAACTTTAAAAATTTTAAATGCACATTTTCATCTTCATTCTTTAAAAAAGGAAGCACATATTTTCTATACCTGTTTCTTGTATATATTTCCTTTGTATTAGAATTATCAATTACATATTTAATATTATGTTTCTTATCATATTTAATTAAATCTTTCTTCGTGACAGTTATTAATGGTCTTATAATTTTATATTCGCCTTTATCAACTATCCTAGAAAATCCACTGTAGCCTTTTAAAGTTGAACCTCTAACAATTCTCATTAAAACTGTTTCAATCAAATCATCTGCATGATGGGCAGTTAAAATAAATTTAGCCCCATATTGTTTTGCAATCTTTTCAAAATAATTATATCTTATAGTTCTTGCTTCATTATGAAAATTATCATCTCCATAAGATTCTATTTTCATAAATTCAAAGTAAATACCGCTATTATCACAATACTTCTGAAGAAATATTCTTTCATTTTCGCTTTCAGTTCTAATATTATGATTTATATGAGCGCATATTAAAAATATATCCATTTCTTTTCTAATCTCATTCATTAAATGAAGTAAAGCCATCGAATCTGGTCCGCCAGAAACGCCTACTACAATTGTATCTTTATAACCAATTCCACTTTCTTTAACTAAAAAATTATAAACTTCGTTCATAGTCAAATCTCTTTCTTTTACCATTTTAAATTTTACCAAAAAAAGAGATAAAAGTATACTACAATTAACAAACTATGGTATCTTTTCTTTCTGGACCTATTCCAATAAATTTTATTGGAGTTTCAACAAACTTTTCAATTCTATTTAAATATTTCTTTGCATTTGTTGGTAAATCCTCTCTTCTCTTAATATTTGATAAATCTCCAAAATTTCCTTCAAACACCTCATATACTGGTACACATTTACTTAGAAAAGATATGTTTGAAGAAAAATCAATTGTTTTTCTTCCTTTATACTTGTATGCAACACATAACTTTATTTTATCAAATTTACCAATTGTATCAACATGATTAATTGCAAGTCCTGTAAGACCATTTATTCTTACAGCATATTTTAATGCTACTAAATCTAACCAGCCACACCTTCTAGGTCTTCCTGTAGTTGTCCCATATTCATGTCCTAATTCCCTTATTGTGTCTCCAATTTCATTTCTTTGTTCTGTTGGATAAGGTCCTTCTCCAACTCTTGAAGAGTATGCCTTTAAAACTCCTATAACCTCATCAATATTTCTATAATTCAATCCAGTACCAGTAAGAATACCTCCAATCGAAGGATTAGAAGAAGTAACACATGGGTAAGTGCCAAAATCTATATCCAGCAATGTTGCTTGAGCTCCTTCACATACAATTTTTTTATTTTCATCTAAACAATTATGTAATAAAGTAATTGTATCTGTAATATAAGGTTTTAATATTTTAGAGTATTTACAATAATCTTTTATTATTTTCTCTTCATCTATTAATTCTTTCTTATAAAGTTTTAATATTTTATTCTTATTTTTAACATTAGTTCTAATTAAATCTTTAAAATTGGGTTCAAGCATATCTCCCATTCTTATTCCACATCGTTCACACTTATCACTATAAGAGGGACCTATACCTCTTCCAGTTGTTCCAATTTTACCATCAGATTTAATTTCTTCTAACAATTTATCCATAGCATTGTGATATGGAAATATTACATGTGCCTTATCACTTATATATAAGTTCTTAACTAAATGTCCGTGTGATTTAAGATTATCAATTTCCTCTATTAATACTCTTGGGTCAATTACAACTCCATTTCCTATAACTGCAATAGTATCTTTATGTAAAATACCTGAAGGTATTAAATGAAATGCGTACTTTACTCCATCAACTTTAATAGAATGTCCCGCATTATTTCCTCCTGTACATCTTATGGATACATCAGCCTTCTCTGCTAGATAATCAATAATCTTACCTTTCCCTTCATCTCCAAAAAAAGTACCTAAAACTACACTAACTTTTGACATATTACCTCACTCTCATAATTTAATTATCTTATATTTTTTTAAATAAAACAATAATAAATAAACTTTATGAAATTATTTTTGAAAATCTATAAATAGAAAAAGTAAGTGTCCGAAAAGGGTATAAAAAAAGACACATATAAAT
>CAZMCS010000108.1:0-3481 GCA_964565085.1 uncultured Muribaculaceae bacterium
ATTATACTAATGTTCATGTTACTTAGATTTCCTTCAATATTTTTATTATTAATTTCTTGTTCACTTTCTATTAACTCATCTATTGTTTCTTCAACAGACCTTTCTATAACTTCTTCTTTCATTTCTTTTATTCCTTCTTGTTTTTCTTCACAAGTCATATCTAAATCAACCTTAATTGTCATAATATCCTCCTTCACTTCATAATTAAAATCATGCAATACTAAACTTATAGAATCTCTATTAACTGTATCTCCTAACGCAATACTAAAAGGAATACTATAAATAAACTCTTCATTAACTACACTTGCTTCTGTCATTTTATAAGTACCTGCAAGTAAAAATTCTCCTTCAATAACATTATCTAATATTTTATAATCATGAGTTAAAGAAATATCTGTTATTTTAGCTATCTTTGTTTTAAAAATTATATCCTTTTTAAATGGAATTATCTCTTTCAAATTAAAAAACTCTCCTTTCCATAAATTATATGAAAATAAGAGTGTTTTATGAAAATAAATCTTTATATATTTCCTTGTAATTCTTTACTAAAATAAAATTTATCTTAGTCTTTATTTCTTCATCAAGTTCTTCCAAATCAATACTGTTATCAAATGGAATATATACCTTAGTTATACCTGCCTTTAATGCAGCAAGTGCTTTTTCCTTAATTCCACCTACAGGGAGAATATCACCTTTTAAAGTAATTTCACCAGTCATAGAAACACTACTGTCAATCTTCTTATTTAGAATGTGACTTATTATTGCAGTTGTTATTGCTGTACCTGCTGATGGACCATCCTTTGGTACTGCAGTTTCTCTAAAATTAATATGAAAGTCTAACTTATTAAATATATCTTTTTTAATTTTAAATTTCTCACAGTTACTTTTAATATAACTCATTGTAACAGATGCACTTTCATTAATTACATCCCCCAAGTGACCAGTACATTTAATCTTCCCTTCACCAGAGAAACTTGTTACTTCTATCTCAATGGTAGTTCCTCCAACAGGAGTGAATGCAAGACCAAGTATATATCCAATCGAATTTTCTGCTCTATGAGACTTTAATGGATACAATTCTTTCTTTAAGTATTTCTTTAATTCCATCTCGGTAATTAGAATATTATTAATTCTACTATTATCAAGTCTTTTTTCTGTAATTACTTTTCTAATAATTTTATTTATATTTCTATCAAGTTCTCTTACTCCACTTTCTCTTGTATAAGAAGATATAAGTTTGATAATCGCACTATCCTTAAATTTAATTGAACTACCAGTTAAACCATTATTTAAAAGTGCTTTCTTTATCAAATGATTCTTTGCAATATTAAGTTTTTCTATATCAGTATATCCACTTATATTTATTATTTCAAGTCTGTCATATAATGCTGCTGGAATATTAAATACATCATTTGCAGTTAGTATAAATAACACTTTACTTAAGTCAACTTCTTCATCCAAATAATTATCAACAAACTTTTTATTTTGAGTTGGATCTAGTATATCTAAAAGTACCGAAGCGGGGTCTCCTCTAAAATCTTTAGTAAGTTTGTCTATTTCATCCAATAAGAATATAGGATTTTTACTTCCAGACTTTATTAAAGAAGATATTATCTTGCCAGGATTACTTCCAATATATGTTCTTCTATGCCCTATAAGTTCTGCAGTATCATTCATTCCACCCAAAGACACTTTAACAAAATTTCTGTTTAATGATTTTGCAACACTTTCTGCAAAAGTAGTTTTACCTGTCCCAGGAGGACCTGATAAACATATTACAGGAGATATTATCTCTTCATTCATACTTTTAACTGCAATATATTCTATTATTCTTGTTTTAGCCTCTTCTAATCCATAATGAGAATCATTTAATCTTTTACTTATTTTTCCTAAATCTTTTTCATCCCTAGTAACAATATTCCATGGAATGCTTAATAAGTAATCAATATAATTTCTTATCATACTTACTTCAGGAGATATTTCAGAAGTCATTTCATATCTTTCAAGTTCCTTAAATGCTTTTTGTTCTATCTTTTCTGGTAACTTTAATAATTTAATTCTTTCTCTAAACATTTCTATATCAGAGTTTTTATTATCTTTATCACCAAGTTCTTTTTTAATAACTTTGATTTTTTCTTTTAATATAAAATCTTTTTGAGCAGCATCTAAATCTTTTTTTAATTCAGAATCCAATTTATTTTCAAGTTCAAGTACTGCTGTTTCAACATTTATTTCTTTAATAAGATACTTTGCTCTGCTTATACAGTTAGCATCCAGCATTAAATTTATCTTCTTATCAAATGAAAGAGGTAAGAAAGTTGCAATTAAATCTGTTAATTTATCAAGTTCATCTACTCCTTTTATCTGAGATATTATTGAATTAGAAATAAATGGATTCTTAGTTATGAATCTTTCTAAGTCAATCATTAATTTTCTAAGTACTGCAGTTTCAGTAACTTCATCAGTTTCTATTGGTTCAAATGTAGTAATAACACTTTCAAGCACATCCTCTTCATTTGAATAATTAACATAACTAAATATCTTAACTCTTTTTATTCCAGTTATTACTACTCTATTATTTCCATTAGGAAGTTCAATACTACTTTTAATTTTACCTACTACACCTATCTTAGGTAAATCACTTGTATCAGGATTTTCTTCAAGAGTATCCATTGGACATACTACAAGCACTTCATCATCATGATATAACTTTGATATTTCTATGACCTTTTTACTGGTATCATTATTTAATTCAATTCTAACTTCTTGATATGGAAGCAACACTAATTTTTTTAACAAGATAACTGGTAAATTACTTTTAATCATATTAGTACCTCCATTTAATTTTTTATTATAAAGGTGAAACTTGAAAATGTCTATACCTGAAATCAAAAAACATTTAAAATATTTCAATACCTTGTAAAAAAGTATATACTATGATAAAATATCTTAGATATTAAAAAGGAATTTATATGAATAATTTGGATAAAGATTATGAATTTTATATACTTGCTGAAAGATATTCAAAGAAGTTATTAAATACTGAACAAATAAATCAGTTATATCTTTTAATAGAACCTATTATAAATAATTCATACTGGTTAAAATATAAAAGTTATCCACATCATAATAAAAACAAGAGAGGTATGCATATAATGGGTGTATGCTTTAGAGCATACTATAGAGCTATAAGAAATAAAAAGATAACTAGTGAAGGAATAATAAAAGTAGTATATGCTTCAATGTTTCATGATGCTTTTGACTATGACTGGAAACTACCTACAATAGAAAAGGTAAAATTTTTTAAAAAACATGCATTTACTCATGGAAAGATTGCTTTAGAAGAAGTAAGAAAATACTTTCCTGAATTAATTGATGAAGAAGTAGAAGATGCTATTCTATCTCATATGTGGCCACTTACAAAGGCACCAAAGTATAAAACAGGATGGATAGTTAAATGGGCAGATATGTATGATTCACT
>CAZMCS010000109.1:0-3410 GCA_964565085.1 uncultured Muribaculaceae bacterium
ATCATTATTCCAACTTCTAAATACTGCTTTAACTGCATTTAATAATTGTTCTTTTGAATCCTGTGGAAATTCATTTCCAGAAAGTCGTTTATAAATTTCTTTATATTCTCTTACTATTTCTTTTAAATCTTCAGCAGTAAGTTCAGTATCATATTTAACACCTTTTCCTTCCTTATATTTATCAAAATGTCCTTCAAAATTACTCTTTGGGAATCCCATTACTACATCTGAAAACATTTGAATAAATCTTCTATAAGAATCATAAGCGAATCTAGGATTATTAAATTTCTTTGAAACAGCCTCTGCTATTACATCATTCATACCCAGATTTAATACTGTATCCATCATACCAGGCATACTAACTCTAGCACCACTTCTAACACTTACTAATAATGGGTTTTCAATATCTCCCATTTTCTTACCAGTATTACTCTCTAATTTTTTTAATGTTTCAAAAATTTCACTTTCTATTTCTGAATTTATTGTCTTATTATCTTCATAATATTTAGTACATGCTTCAGTACTAACTGTAAAACCTCTAGGAACAGATAAGCCAATATTAGTCATTTCAGCTAAATTAGCTCCTTTACCTCCTAAAAGATTTCTCATATCTTTATTTCCTTCTTGAAATAAGTAAACGTATTTTTTCATTCTTAACTCCTTCACCATACTAATAAATTATAACATAAAGAAAATAAAGAGTACAATAAAAGAGAATTAAAAAGCATAACTTTTAATTATGCTTTTAAATATCTTTTTAATGTAACTGCTTCTTCTTCTGGTAAATACTGTAACATTGATTTAACTTCTTCCTGAACTACTTCATAATCATATTTAAAACTATCTAATTCTCCATTTTCAATAGTGCTTAATTTCTCAGTAGTAATTAAACCACTCGAAAAGCTTTTTGCATTAAATAACAAATGACCTTTAGAAATAAGTTTTATGATTCCAGAAGTTTTAGAAGATATATCTAACCTTTTCATACTTTCTAAAGGAAGAGTTATAATCAATTTATTTAATTCTTTAATTATCTCCTTATCTTTTAATAAATCGTTAGATTTTAATATTCTCCTTTTTAATAATAATTGATATAACAAGGTGCCATAATTTGAATATTTTTCACAAGAATTTTCACTTCCATAATCCATTAAAAATAAACAATCAAGATACTCATAATCTTGTTTTATACCTTCCATCAGCACTTTAAATTCATTAAAACAAATTAAATCATCTATTGTTTTATCTTGAAATGTCTTTTCTTTATTTAGCGGAGATATGATATTTTTATTTTGAAAAATAGAATTTAATTTATTCAAAGTTGACTCTGATAATTGTGAAATATATATTGTTTTTTCAATATTATTATTTTTAATAAATAAAAATTCATCGCTTGGAGATTTTTCATTACTATATTTTACAAAATTTAATTTTACTATATAATTGACTCCATCTAAATTTACTTTCTTTTGAAAAAAATATGATTTTATAAAACAATCTTTTATAAAAAAACTATCTTGATTAACTATTGGGAAAGTATTATAAAAAAGTCTACATTCATCTGCTACAATAGGATTTTTATCTTCATATAATTTTAAAAATTCATTAATAATTATTTCTGTTGTACCATCAATTATTTCCATAAAAATTTCTCCTCTTTAACTATGAGTAAATATTATATCACTTTTTATAAAAAAATCAAATATTTCTTTTTAGTATCATATTATCTACTTCAAACATAAATGAAATTAATGCAACTCTAACCCACATTCCATTTTTTACCTGTTCCCAGTATTTTGCTTTTTCACTCTTATCAACTTCCACTGAGATTTCATTTACTCTAGGAAGTGGATGCATTATAATAGCATTTTCTTTTAACTTATTTAAATTACTTTCATTGATACAATAAACATTACTATTTAATTCAGAATCTATTCCACCATATTCTTTCTGAAGTCTTGTCATATATATTACATCAAGTTTATCAATTATACTATTGAAGTCATCTATTACTTCATATTCAACTGTTAATTCATTTAAAATGTCATCTTTAATTTGAAATTCATTAGGTGCTATAAAATATAATTTTAAGTTTCCAACTTTATTTAATAAAAGAGCCAATGATCTAACTGTTCTTCCTCTATTTAAGTCTCCTACAAAACCTATTTTCTTATTATCAAAGCCATATTTATATATTGTATAAAAATCTAATAAAGCCTGTGTTGGATGCTGATTCGTTCCACTTCCTGCATTAATAATTCTAATGTCATTATTTAATTCATTTGAAATAACGTTTATAAAATCATTGTCTGTATGCCTCATGATTATTAAATCGACATACTGTGAGAATGTTTTAACTGCATCTAATTCTGTTTCTCCTTTAGCAAAAGACGATGTTTTAACATCTCTTATTTCAGAACACTTTACTCCAAGTATATAGCAAGCATTTTGAAATGATAGAAACGTCCTGGTTGATGGCTGATTAAAATATAGTATTGCTCTTTTATCATCTAATAAAGATGATAAAAATCTACTTCCTTCCTTAGTTTCACTTAACTTTCTTATTTTATCTGTTAATTCACAAAGATAATATAAATTATTTAAGTTATACTGTTGTGAATTAATACATCTGGTAATAATTTCTTTTTCCATAAAAACACACTCCTTCTTTTAAAAATTAAAAAAGACTAATAATTAATTAGTCTTTCTTATATAAATTATTGAGAATAAATAATAAAGATTTTTCTATGTAATTAAATTTATTAACTAACAGATTTAATCTTTTCATATTACTTCTCCTATAACTTATTAAAAAGATTATAGCATATAATTTTATAAATTCAAATATTTTTTTACTTAATATTACTAGTTAATTTTCTTACAGGTGAATTTTCAAGTAATAAGACTTCTCTTTTTTTCTTTAATTCATATATTTCATGATTTAATTTTAATACTTCATTAATTTTAATAGCACTTGGAAGACCTATTTCTAAATTTTGTAAAAAATAATCATACATTTCTTTAGCATCATCTTTAAGTTCATCTTCAACACTCTTTATATACTTCTTGAAGGTTTTTAAATCTACAACACTATTTTCCTTTACTCTAGAATTATCTTTAAAATTAAGTTTTATCATTCTATCATCTGATTCTTTTATTGAAAGAATTTTAAAATATAATCTTTCACTTTCTATAGGATTAAAAATTTCTTCAAATAAAACCTGATCCCAGTAGCCTGTTAAAGCTTGTTCATTTATATCATAAACTCCATTATATTGAAGAGCAAAGTTTCCTCCAAATCTCATCATATAAATATATTTATCAGATATAATATTCGCAACCCATACAAATGGCGAATTTGCACTTTTAAATAATGTATCTGTTTCCATATATCCTAGAATCCAGAAATG
>CAZMCS010000110.1:0-3346 GCA_964565085.1 uncultured Muribaculaceae bacterium
GATTACGGGCATCTACAAGACGTTCTCTTCGTGCAGACAGAATAGCCTTGTCATCTTATGTTATATGAGCATCTTATAAAGGAGGCGACCAACCGGAAGCTGGAACGCCTTATCCCTATGGGGGCGAGCAGCTTAGACCCACTTAATCTACCCTTTCAGGACCGGAAGCTTTTTTCATGGTGGGCCTCCTCTATAAGATGCCTAAAAATACAGGAGTGACGAGTTTCGATCTCGCTACCTCTGCGTTGACAGCGCAGTGCTCTCCCGATTGAGCTACACCCCTATGTACTACCATAACCAATTTTCATCTTTAAACCCTATAAAAGCTTGTATAGCTCCAAAAATCATTTGTTTTTTTCTTACACTATTTATAACTATTCTACCAATACCATAAGGAGCTTTGCCTTTTTTCATACCGGGAGCTTTTTCATATCTTTTGTCCACTGTGTATCTTTTAAAGCACTCTTCGGGCAGCTTCAGGCCTTTCATCCAGTACTTCTTTACCTCCTCGACGGATATCCCATTATTGGAATAGAATTGAAAAGAAAACTTAATATCTTCTTTTTTCATCTTAAAGTACTTTTTTAAAAATTGTATAAAAAATGAAAGCATATGAATATTACTATTTGTCATTATTATACTATATCTATCCTTTGATCCCTCCGCCCAGAACAACATTATCCCCGCTATAAATTTTGAGTCCTCTTTATATTTATATAAAAGTTCTTTACCTTCTTTTTGATACTCTACTCGTTTTTTATAGTAGTAATCCCTCTGGTATGTGTTGCCTACTTTAGCACCCTCTTTATATGAATTCTGATACTTTTTTGTAAGTCTATCCTTCTGCTTTTCTGTTAACTTTATATCCTTGACCCAGATACTCACTGAACTCTTAGATAATGATAATCTCTGACATATTTCATTTAATGATAAACCTTCTTCTATACGAAGTTTACGAGCTGCTTCCCTATCTTTTAGTCTCATTTATGAACCCCCTATATATACAAATTAAAATACTTATAGGGCAGTACAAAAATAAAGATATAATGGTCCCGGACGGAGTTGAACCGCCGACGCTCGGCTCTTCAAGCCGACGCTCTACCTCACTGAGCTACAGGACCTTGGATATTGGAAATGTCAAAGAACAAATAAAAAACCCCGACAGTCGCTTAACGTCTGTCGGGGTCTGATTTTCTTTTTTAATGTCGTATTTAAACTAAAATCGAGACCCCGACTTACATAATATCGTCCATAAAACTATCACTAATGATAGTCATCGTAATGGTGCCGATAAAAGTAATAGATCTCATTGAAAGCATTAACTCCAGTTTGTCCCCAATATTTGGGGGTGTTTTTTAAGGTCCTTATAAAGATACACCTAAAAAATATCAAAATCAATATTTTTTTGATTTTATTAAAGTGGGTGCCCCATATTAGCACATATATCTTTAAGAGCCTTCTGCACCTCAGCTACAAGAGCTCCGGATTTCATTGCAGCTTTAGAGATATTTAATAGAGGTATGCGTAATTCTTCAGAAATAATTCTATCATAGGTATAGAAACTACTGGAGCAAGATATAACCGTTAGCATGTTATTTATCTCATGCAGTAGCTTTCGACACTCTAAAATTTTTTCTAAGTCTGTCATGAATACTATAATAAAAATATAAGATTATTAATAAAGAGTTAATACTATAAGTATATGTATGGAAGTCACAAATTTATTAACAGAATACCCTCGTTATATCCCTACAAGAATTCTGAAGGGAAATTTTTACCTATACTCCCAAACATATTTTGAAGCCGGGGATTATGGTATCCAGGCATTTGATCCTGAAAATCTAACTACGATAGCCTCTTTCAATTACCAATCTGACAGAATATCTGATTTTTTCGTTTATTCTGATTCAAGAATAGCTGTAAGAAGTGACAAGATGTTAGCTGTCTTATCCTTTAATGGTTCTTCTTTTAGTGAAATCTGTAGGATCGGAATCAGAAGTGATATAAATACCGGCGTAGCTTGTAACAATGACTTTGCTTTTGTATCTTGCGGTAGTAAAATTATAACTATGGATATCTCTACTGGAAAAATAGCTCAAGAGCATAATGTCCAGGATTATTATTACGTTCGAGCTATCAGTTGCACTGATGATTATTTATTTGCTAGGAAAACAAGTATAAATTTGAAATCTTTTAAGCTTGCTGCTTATGAAATAAATGCTGATTATATAACAAATCCCCATAAGAACATCTACGAACTGGATGAGATTGATTCACCTATTTATGATATGGATCTCGGGGAGCTTACTGTAGATGCTTCCTTAAATATCATAGAACCTTGTTTAGAGTCAAATAGATTGATAACGTTCGACGGTAGTGCTTTCACAGTCGTGGGGGACATAACACCATTCTATCCAGCATTAGAATTCGTTAAACACGGGAATTACTATTTTCTTTCTCCGGATACTGATTTGAAGATTTTTACATTAAGCGGACTCACTTTAACTGAAGAGTATAACAGTCCTGTTCTTACAAGAAGATCATCTTATAGATGCCCTGGTTTTCTTCCCAATGAATTTTTTTCTACTCGAGATATTTTAGGAGATGGCACAGCAAGAAATGTGTCTCTCAATGAAATTGCCCCTTAAAATCTTATAGTATAAGATTTTTCATTTATTCGTTGGAATTAATAAAAAATAATCGTATAATACTTATAGATCAATATAACCGCAGATCCTAATCCTAATCACATTTTTAAAATTATTCAGATACAAAATATTTACGAGAATGTACTTAAACGGTTAAGTGTGATCCTGTAAGTTTAAAAGGGTCACAAATAACTGATAGACAATGAATAGGTACTGACGTACTCCCACGACTAAAGTCGTGGGGTTCTTGGGTTCATCGCATTATCATGCCACTACGTGGCTCGATCTTGCAACTTCCCATCGCGGGGCATCAGTGCTCCCTTCATTCAAATCTCTGTCTTTGAATGATTGAGAACTTCCCTGTTCTCAACTTGAAATATCTCATCATTTTATAAGGAGACTTTCTACCAAAAATAATGATAGTAGTATAACCTAAGATAAGAATCAAGGTTTATTACTTTATAGGTTTTACAGTATCAAAGATTTTTGATACTAACCATACACCTATTTCAAAGAACTAACTTTAATATACCATATTTTTATAGATAAGTATTATATATTTATACTAAGGTTCGCTTTCATCCCACGGCTAAAGACGGCTCGGCTGCGCCTCGCCTCCGTGGGCTTTCCCGCTCACAAGATCGTAAGCCTTCACCGTAATTGTAGTTTCAATACACCACACCCTCATCAGGAATGGT
>CAZMCS010000111.1:0-3294 GCA_964565085.1 uncultured Muribaculaceae bacterium
TTCTTGCCATTGCTTCATAATCAACTTCATTTAGAGGTTTCATGAAAATCTCATCATTCTTTTTTTCATCTAATTCAAACATTGATTCTACAGCAGACTGTGGGTCGATTCCTTTTTGAAATTGATCCCATAAGAATTCTTCGTTATCACCCAATAATAGTTCTGCTTCCATTTCATCTATGTCACAATTATTTGTTAAAATACGATAAACTTCATCAAACCAATCTCCTATCCAATCTATTTGCTCATTTTCATTATCTGATTCTTCTGATTCATGTAGTTTTTTACGAGTAGGTAAAATAACTACATTAGTAGGTCTTCTAACTATTGTAGGTCTTGGACGTTTTTTGCCGCCGCAATTACAACCTTCAACTAAAGAAGGCATAATATATTCGCTATCTGATTCATACATTTTCCAAGGTTCATCGTCATCGCCACGATGAGTTCCACCTGCTGGATCGATCCATTCTTCGTCATCATCTTCTGGAACTTCATGATCTCCAGGATATCTTTGCCCATTTTCGTAGTCATCACTAGTTCCGGTCATAACTTCTCTATGAGTAACTTTATCTTTACTGTCAAGTTTATCTACAAGTTCTTCATATTCATCATCACCTGGTTCAATAAACATTTCCATAGGTTTATCTTTATCTAAAAAATTTCCCGTGTATTCATCAATATACATATCTATAGATTTAAGATAAATCCAATCTGAACCTTCATTTACATTTTTAAATGAATCATCATAATTTTTTAACATATTTTCGTAGTATTCTACTTTATGTGGTGTAAAATCTTTTGCGTATTGAATTCGTTTTATAATTTCATCTCTTTCTTTTGTGTTCT
Source organism: uncultured Muribaculaceae bacterium (assembly GCA_964565085.1). Lineage (GTDB taxonomy): Bacteria > Bacillota_I > Bacilli_A > RF39 > UBA660 > CAZKSN01. The sequence goes on from CAZMCS010000111.1 coordinate 847, forward strand.
TCTTTTTTGATTCATTTAAATAAAACCCATTAGATTTAAGTAATGATATATCTTTCGCATTTAATTGTTTATTATGAAGTACTTTACCTCTTATTTTAATAATATCATTTAATTCTTTAGAAGAAAAATCTTTTATTCTATCATCTATTTGTTGTATAAGTCCAGAATAATCTTCATTTAAAGATTCATCGAGTACGTCTGCATTGTAAATTGTAACATAATCTCCAAAATATTCTTCAAATGTTTCTACTAAGTGTTTGTAGTTACTTGAAACCATTTCGGGATAAATATTTTCCCATTTATATTTAGGATTAACTTTTTCAAGTTGTTTTGCTAATTGTTTAGCCATTCCTAAAATAACAAAAGCATTACCACTTGGACCTCTTAGATCAATAAAACGTTCTTGAGGAGATTGGCCTGAAACTAAAGTTTCATCTATATCCATGTTTGTTGTATCAATTCCGTATTTTTCAAAATCTTTTCTTGTCCAATCTTTAGCACCTGGAAGTTCATGATATTGTTGATCAGCTAAAGCATCTGCGTCTCTCAATAAATCTTCTTTATTTTCTAAATAGAATTCATATTCATTTTGATCTAAATTTTCTTCCATGATTCCATCTAGTTCTTCTAATTCAATTTCACTTTGAAGTTCTGCTGAAATAAGATCTACTAATCTAAAATATAATTCCTTTATATGTCCCATAATATGATAATTTATTTTATATATTTAAGCACAAAAGGAAGTTTAAACTTCCTTTTTTAACCATTTTTCATTAAATTTTGCCCGGGTAACTATTTTTCATAAGAAATAACCGTTTTTCATAATTTTACTTTAAAACTTTTAAAAGGAAAACCTTTATCTTTATAAATTCGTTCTCGTTCTTTCGCATGTCTCATAAGATAATTTACCTTTTGATATTTGTGAGTTCCATACACAAAATTATCACAAAAATCTACAACAGTGATTATTTCCTTTCCTTCCATTAATCTCATACCTCTACCTAAAATCTGGCGAACAACATATTCACTTTTATTACTTTCAACCATAAATATATTGTGCAAATTATGGATATCTATGCCCTCTGAAAATGTCCCATTTGATGCTACAATTATTACACTTTCATTATTTTCCATTTGTTTTTTGAAATAATCCCGGTTTGTAGCGTTAGTGCCTCCGTCAATATAATAAACTGTTTTAGGTGTGTTTTCTTTTAACCAATTATATATGTTTCTTCCGTATTCATTCTTTATATCTGAGAATAAAACGAGAGAATTTTTAGTAGATTTTGCAATAGTTTCGCATATATAAACTAGTCTTTTTCTATTTTCACGAATTATATCTTTTTCTAAGTTAAGTAATTTGGCCCCATCTTTTTCATCTGCACTCACATTCCTTAAATCATAAAGTTTCTTTTTAACTTCTTCATCAAGATAATCCATTTCTATTCCAACTACTTTAACTGGAGTTGCATGTTTTGCTTCAATTAAATCAACAGATTCAACTTTATACACACATGGACCTAAGTATGATTGAATAGTAAAAGAATCATAAGAATTTTCAGGTGGTAAAGTTCCTGTCATTCCTATGTTATACTTTGAGTTATAACATTTAAGAATTATATTTTTTATTGATGTTGCTTTTGTGTGATGAGATTCATCAATAAAAACTGCATCAAACTTTGAAAAATATGATAAATCCTTTTTTGATAAAGATTGAAATGTTCCAAATACTATATTTGTATCATCTTTTTCTTCTTTTCCTGCTCCTCCAAACACACATTGAGATTTCCAAACTGGTTTAAATCCACAATCATCTTCATATTCATAAAATTTTTCTTCAGTTTGATTAACTAAGCCTATGTTAGGTACAACATACACCATATTCGATATTATACCTTTTGAAAATAAATAACGAAATATCAAAAATGCCATCATAGTTTTTCCACCAGATGTAGATATTTCTTCAGTACAATTTTTAAATTTTAAGGCTCTAAATGCACCTTCTATTTGGTAATCTCTGGGTTGTTTTTCTGATTCTTCAAAATAAGTATTAACCCACTCTGTAAAAGCAGATTCATCTAAAGATTTATCAATTATATGTTCTATTCCTTCTATGTCCAAATTAAAATAAAACTGCATTGCTAATTTTTGTAGTTCTCCCCAGAGTCCGATTGGAATACGTCCATAGCGATCAACAAAACATGTTTCAAATCCTTTATACGCTCCAGGTTTTTTTGCACGTATCGCGCCCCAGTTCATCTGATGCTTTGTAAATGAATGTTCTAACTGTTCATATTCTAATTGAGTAGAATCAGTTACGACTAAGAATTTTTGCGAATCATCTACTTTAAATTTCATTTAATTAATTATGAAAACATATTTATTTAGTTTTCTAGCTTTACCTATTGTATCATTTGTACCATTTGAAATATGTCCGGCCGGTATAAA
>CAZMCS010000112.1:0-3255 GCA_964565085.1 uncultured Muribaculaceae bacterium
GAATCTCAGCCTTCAAACAAGTGTTGCTTAAAAACCTGTCCGAAATAGTGTTGACATCCCATATGATGTTTTGCATGAGAAAATAGTATTAGAGAATTTGATACGAGAATGCGAGAGTTTTAAGTGTGGACTGACGGAATAATAAGTGTCAAATGAAGAAAGGTTATATTCAAAGACAATTAAATCTTTTATTACTGATTATAAATGAATACCATGAGGAGATATAACCATGAAAATACTGATTATTGGTGGACGTGTAGATTCTGTCCAAACAGCAAATGCGAGTATCAGGCAAAGCATCGCAAAAAAACTTGTAGAAATGGGACATCGGGTTACCTTTATTGCAATTAATCAGGATATAAATACACCAGACCAAGCCGAATTTGAAACACATACAGTTCGGAGCACATTACACTGGAGACTTCTAACGAAAAAGAAGGAAATGGCATTGTCAAGCAAAGAAAAAATATTGTGGCGCTTTGTGAAAATTTTCAGAAATATTAGGAACGTTTTTTTCTCCCCATTGTACCCAAACACTGATCCTTCTCAATCCGTTAAGGCGTATAAAATAGCTCGAAACTTATATCATACCGAGAAATACGATGCGATAATTGCTATGTTTCGACCGTTTTCGGCATTGTCAGCATTGATCAAAATTAAGAAAAAAATGCCGAATGTTATTTGTGGTGCGTATTATTTAGACGTGTGTACAGAATTACAAAAGCCTCAGGCAATGCCACGTTGGCTTTATAAAATTCTTTGGCACCGTGCTGAAAAAAAAGTATTTGAAAAGTCGGATTTTATCATCTTACCTAAAAATGCTCAATTTCACTTTGAATCAGATCAATATGCGAAATATAAAGAGAAATTTGAGTTTTGCGAATTCCCGGCTTTTGTTGAGCCACATTTGGACGAGAACAAGTGCTATTCCTGCCCCCCCAATCAATTAAAAATCGTTTTTGCTGGGACACTGAGCCCTGTATTTCGAAACCCCGAATATATACTTAGGGTTCTTGGGGAAGTCTCAAAAAATATTCCTGATATTTCGCTTCATATATACGGAAGAGGAGATTGCAGTAAGATCCTTGAAAAGTATAAGAGTGTTGTTAATATTCTTTTTCACGGTGCGGTTGAGCAGAGAATCGTTATGAACGCATATACACAAGCGGATTATGTGTTAAACATATCAAATTCCTTTAGCAATATGGTGCCCAGTAAGATTTTTGAGTTGTTTGCTACAGGAAAGCCGATTATTAATGTTGTTAAAACAACTGAGGATACTTCAGTTAAATACTTCGCAAAATATCCGTCGGTTTGCTATGTGAACGAGTGGAAAGAAATCGGGTCTCAAATTGAAGAAGTTGAGCGATTCCTCAAAAAGGAGAAGGGCAAGTACTATGATCCGGTTAAATTCTCGAAAGAGTTTTATGAACACACACCACAGTACATCGCAAAAGTCATAGAGAGACGAATCAATAATAGCCGAAACACTTATGAAATATGAGAGTTAAGAGAAGAACTGAAGAATTATCATGATAATCTAGTGAGTTATTAGAAAAAAATGATGAGAAAACGCCTAAAGAAAAGTGATCTTGAATTCAAATACAGCGTGAGATATTTTAGAAGAGGGTAAAATTGGATAGAGAAGTATCAATAAACAAAAGCAGACGAAGTATGTTAACAGCCGTAAGTTCGGTTGCGTTGACGCTGATCAATGGCGTATTTGCAGTCGTGATTACTAAACTCGTAATCACAAATTACGGATCGGATTTTAACGGCCTTAACTCTACTGCAAATCAGTTTGTAAGTATGCTCCTAATTATCGAAGGAGGGTTTACCTTGGCTTCGAATGTCGCGCTGTTCCGACCGATGGCAGCAGGAGATTACTACACTATTAGTCGAATCATTTCGGCGACGCGAAAAGCGTTTGAGAAAATTGGGTTAGTTTTTCTTGTTGTTGGCTTGTTGGCTTCATTCATATTTGCAATATTAATCAAAAGCAATTTATCGCCAATAATCTCTTTTTTGGTCTTTTCGATGACAGTCACATCAACAGCATTCAATCTTGTCTTTTCGTCGAAATATCAGATTTTGCTTCAATCTGAACAAAAGGAGTATATTTTGCATGCTGTGAAAATTTTCACATTAATTCTTTCGCAGTTGTTGATTATTCTCGTCGTTTTTACTAGCGCTCACATGCTGTTTATACGTCTCGTTGTTGCCATATGTACCATTATCAATGGTTTGATGATTATTTTGATTACACGAAAACACTATGATACTCTAGATTTAAATGCTGATCCGGACTTCTCCGCGATTCGTGGTACGAAAGATGTGTTTGTACAGAAAATTACGAGTATGGTTTATTCGACAGTGCCTATAGTTTTTATTGCTGGAACAGCAGGAACGATATACGCGAGCGTATATGTTGTTTATAACAACATATTTCGCTTGCTTAAAAGCTTCATCTATGCATTTGTGAATGCTCCGCGTATCGGGTTTGGGAAACTAATTGCCGAAAAGGAATCGGATTATGTTCTGAAGATATTTTTGCAGTATGAAATGATTATTAGTAGCGTTATGTTGGTGTTTCTGTCAACGACTTCTGTTCTCATCATGCCGTTTATAGCGATATATACAAAAGATATTGATGATGTAAATTATGACAATTGGATCATTGCCTTGTTTCTGATAGCAATCACTATTTTTGAAGTCATTCATATTCCGAGCGGAAATATTATTAATATGGCGGGAAGGTTCAAAATTGGAAGAAGAATACAAATTGTTGCTAGCATTGTTATTGTTATTGCAATGATTCTTGGGGATATATTGTGGGGGTTGTTCGGGATTCTTTCGGCCGTGTTGATAACTGCTATTCTTTTATCTGTGTTGGAGATTACCTATGTTCACGAGATTTACTTCAAAAAAGCGATTTTGGGCTTTCTTAGGATAATTCTTCCAGGATTATTAGTGGGTGGAATACTAACATTGGTCGAAATAGAAATTATGCCAACGTTATATAATTATCTGGATATTGCCGTAGCCGGAATCATCTTGGTTATTACAAATGCCATGGTTATTACTCTTGTCAACTATATTGCAAATAGAAGTATCATTATAGCTGTGTGTGTCAGACTAAAGTCCTTGATATTAGGGACATGCTAAAATAATAGACAATTTGCTAAGATGGAACAGAGTGGTGAGTATTCCGGAGTAATCAAGACAGGGGAATCCGATTTTTCCAAGACACCCCAT
>CAZMCS010000113.1:0-3234 GCA_964565085.1 uncultured Muribaculaceae bacterium
ATTTCACCGGTATCTGTTACTATTACAGGCTTCCCTGTAGCAAGATATTCACCTAGTTTTGAAGGGAATCCACCTTCTGCCTGAATACTTTTTGGCCTGGCCAGAGCAAGAATTCTGGCATTTAAAAGATATTGTGGTATTTTTGAATGATCAACAATATCCGTAAAAATAACTTTCTCTTTTTCTTGAAATATACTGGATGCAAAGGATTTTAGAGAGTTAAGATCAGAACCTCCGCCAATTATCACCAAACGAATATCAGGGAATTTCTCATGAATTGAAAAAAAACAACGAATCAAAGTATCTAATCCATCTTTTGCATTTGTTATACTGCCGCAATATGCTATATAAGGAAATGAAAAAGGAGATTCAGTTGTAGTATTAAACATATTCAGATCAACTGACAGAGGGATAATCTCAATAACTGCATTTTTGCCAGCCCACTTTTTAAAATATTTCCTGAGTTTGTCAGTCATAAGGAGCATGGCATCAAATCTGCTAATAGTAATCGGATAGATATAACTTTCCACAATCCGGGTAAAATATTTTTTTCTTATTTTATGAGCCGGGAATTCACTTCTGAACAGTATTATCCTCCCACAACAAATACGCGAGAGGATCCATAAGGGAATAATATACCCTAATCCCGTTTGACTAGTAAAAAATAGAGGTTTTTTATTTAAATACCGAAATAGCAAAAGTGGATAACCTTTTATCTGACCCAGTAATAAATAAACTCCATTAAGAATTTTACATTTAAAAGCGGTTACCCTTTTATTGAAAAACATCCATTTAATACCCGAAATTGAACCACTGGAATTTCCCCTCTCAACGCTTAAAGGAAGTCTTGATAATCCAAAACTGTATACTGATACTGTGGCACCTGCATTTATAAATCCTTTGCATATTGTTAATATCCTGTTTGATGAAGCTGAACTAACGGGAAAGGATGTTTTACCAATTATTACAATTTCTGGATGTTTACCTTCATTCACATTATTACTATTTGATTGCATAAATAGTCCAGTAAGGAGCAATGAATAAACCTCGCCTTCCTACAATACTTATTATAATATTAAGAAAGGTTGATGCAATTCTTTTAAGCTTATTATTAGGGAATCCAAAATACCCAGGTAATATCTTAACATTAAATTCATTGCCCTTCAATATCTTTTGAAGTTCATTTGGATCAATAAAGTTTTCAGCCCAATATCCAGTTTCAGGATCACAAGTTACCGAATGTTCTTTCGGTGGTAAAGGTAATTTCTGATGCCGAATATAAATTTCTGTTGCGCTTCGTATGTCTTCCTTTCTCATTCCCCTTGTTGCCCTGGATAGCAGATTCAAATCAGAAAGGGGCAATTGTGGTGAATATTCTTTAATAATACTTTCACGCCCTTTAATGTATTTATTTTCAGCTGCCCTTTGAATTGGAATAATATGTTGCCGGAAAAAAGGATTATATTTATTTGCTCCGGTTGACATAACAATGCTCAAACCTACATTGTTTAGCTTTTAAAGGCTCCTGAAAAATCCTTTGATATCATATATATGTTCAATAACGTTATATGATATTATAGCGTCACAAAATATTGATTTTGTTGAAATAAAATCTAGTAGTTCATCAAAATCACCCGAAATATAATAATCAGATTCCAGATTGAATTTTCTGGCTATCGTCTGAGCGTCGTGTGTCTATTCCTTGTTTATATCATTATAGATAACCATTTTAATACCTAATTCTTTCGCTAATAATCCAAGTAATCCGGTACCTCCTCCATGATCGATAATTGTTAATTCATTATAACCCTTTTTTCTGGAATTTATCGCAAGACCTAAGTGGTAGCTATACTTTGCAAGATTGGTTTTCAAACTATTTACCTTACCTGAATAATACCTTTTCATATCGCTTGAAATAGAAACACCTGAAAGATCGGTTTCGATAATTTTTTTATATAAATTTCCCGAGGCATCATTAAGGTCTTTCTTTAATGATGAACCTAAAACATTCTTAACTCCTTTATAGAACATATCCATATTATACAAATATTTATCTTTTAGAATAGCTAATACTTATTTTATAGTTGTGATTCTCTTCCGGTTTAAAATTATTTAATATATCATCTTTTAAGATCCAAATTCCAAACAAAAGAGAAAACAGAAGCGGCTGATTATATAATGGATTCCCACTTATTGGAATTATGTAGAGTATTACCAGGCTCCAAATAAAAAACCTGGATAAATCATTTGAGTAATATTTTCCCAGGAATTTAATAAGATTTTTGACGCTCCAGATTATTATTATCAAGCCAAATATCCCCCATGTTACAACCATCTTCATTAATCCGTTAGGCGATAAACCAAGGTATTTAAGATCAGGGCTCCTTTCGGCGTTCAAACCATAACCAAATGGCCAGTCTGAAAAATATTTTATACTAAGTTCAAAACCAGCAACTCTGCTGATTTCAGATTCCTGCGCAGCACCAGATAAAGCCCTTTCTCTATTAATCTCCTCAGTTATTATTTTATCTTGCATCAGTTCTATATTCTGTGTAACAATATACAATTGAGAACCTATTATAGCTATTATAGAAAGAAAAAATAGAGTATTTAGAAATGCAGCTTTTCTGTTTTTTAAAATAACCAATAAAAAAATTCCTGTTAAATAAACATAGGTGCCGACAGAAAATGTCGTCAACGCGGTTAATAAAAGAATATATAACCTGTTATTCATTTTAAAATTATTCCGCAATAAATTAAATATTGCTGCCCATGTTAACATTGCGCCAAAACCTGCAGGTTCCCACATAAAACCACTATTCCTTAATACACCCCAGCTATTATACAAAAAAATAAATAAATATTTGTGCCCTGGCATATTCAAAACTCCAGCTCTTTCTTCTGACAATACAGCATCTGAAATTGTATTAAAAAGATTAAAAAAATCAGGGTATAGAATCTGTATTATAAACAACGGAATGCTTATTAATGCAAGAACTGTAACCAGCTTCTCAAATTTTTCAAAAAAGCTATTTTTGAAATATATTACTATTAAATAACCTAAAAATATTCTTCCAAGGTATCCGGCAAAAAGCCGCTGATTAATACCAAAAACAAAAAATGAAATAAGATTAATTAGTACGAATAATATGAGAGATATTAATATTACTTTTAGGGCTTTTTCTGTTATTCTGTTCTTCAAGATACAAAGAAAAAGAGTAGCTACTATATTAA
>CAZMCS010000114.1:0-3215 GCA_964565085.1 uncultured Muribaculaceae bacterium
GCGCGAGCGTGACGCGCGACCGGACCTCCGTGTCCTGGCGATATCCGTCAGGTGCGCCCGATGGCACAGCGGGCGGGATTACGGGTTGCTACGCGTGACTGCCGGGGCGTACCTTGGTTCGGCTGCGTGGAGTGGTCGTGACGGAGGCGGGCGGGGGCGATGAGGCAAGCTTGACGGGACTGCACGGGGGGAGGGAACGGGATGGGAGGCGGAGGGCGGGAGGGAGCGGAGCGGGGCGTGATGGTCCGGGGTGGACGGGAGCGGCCGGGACCCAGGTCACCTGGAACGGGTGCGTGCGGCGACGCTGCGTTCAAGGCGCACGGGCTACCAGCGCGCACGGCCGCTTGCCTGGCCGGTGGTTGGCGCGTGGTGCCGCAGCCGGTAGCCCACCGGGAGGAAGCAACCCGAAGGCGGCCGGGCGACGTCCTCGGAAGGCCTCCGGCCGCGCCCGTTTGGGGCGAACCGCCGTTCGTGCGCTGGGCGGACCTGCCTGGTCGAGAACACACCAGGTTGGTTCGGCGGACGAGGGACCTCACCGACGAACAAACTGTCGAGAACGGGGAACCCCACAGGCGTTCATTGCCCAGATGGGAAATCTAAGAATGCCAACACTATTCCTGCCGTCAGTACAGTCCCTGTTCCTCGAGATGTCCTTTGGGCCGCAGGTGCTGTCCACTGGAACCGGATTCGTAGTCAACGCGAGGTCAGGGCCCGTGCTGGTGACCAACTGGCACAACGTTTCGGGGCGTCACCCCCAGACGAGGGAGCCTCTTTCGAAAACAGGAGGCATTCCCGATCGTCTACGAATTGTCCACAATCGGGCAAACTCGCTGGGAAGTTGGGTCAGGAGGGAGGAGCCCCTCGTGGCGAATGGCGCGCCGAGATGGATTGAACACCCCCAACTGGGAGACGCTGCCGACATTGTTGCTCTACCGCTGACCGATCTTGCCGATGTAGAAATCTACCCGTACGACCTTGCCAACGGGCCTAACGTTCTCGTGGGGCCAGCTGATCCCGTCAGCGTTGTTGGGTTCCCGTTCGGCCTGAGCGGCGGGGGCTCCCTGGCAATCTGGGCGACTGGGTTCATGGCGTCTGAGCCTGATATCGACTACAACGACTTGCCGGTACTTCTAATTGACTGCCGCGCGCGCCCTGGCCAATCGGGGAGCGCTGTCGTTGCACACCGTTCCGGCGGCGCCGTCGCGATGGCCGACGGTAGCTCTGCCATGTTCGGTGGACCAATAACGAAGTTCTTAGGTATCTACAGCGGCCGCATCAACGACCAGTCTGATCTGGGCATCGTCTGGAAGGCGCGGGCCATTGCAGACCTGGTCAATGCCGTCTAATGACATCGCAACTTCAACCTTGAACTACAGAAGCGTCGTCGCCTGCGCGATGCCCCTGCGAGGTCACGCCAAGCCGTAAGGACCTAAATGGACAAGCGGTATCAGGTCTTTGTCAGTTCCACGTATGCTGACCTCAAGGACGAGCGGCGGCACGTTCTGCAGGCCCTGATGGAGATGGACTGCATCCCCGCTGGCATGGAGATGTTTCCAGCCGCCGACGAGGAGCAGTGGGAGTTCATCAAGCGCGTCATAGACGACTGTGACTACTACCTTCTAATCATCGGCGGACGGTACGGATCCACCACAAGCGACGGCATCAGCTACACAGAAAAGGAGTTCGACTACGCTGTCGAACGGGGTTTACGCGTCGTCGCGCTCATCCACGGATCGCCCGAGGAAATCCCCTTCGGAAAGTCGGAACAGGATCCGGCACTACGGCAGAAGCTATTGTCCTTCAAGGACAAGGCCATGGCAGGGCGCCTGGTAAAATTCTGGAGCAAGCCAGGAGAACTCCCAGGGCTAGTCGCGTTGAGTCTAACCAAGACCATCAAGGCGTACCCGGCAGTCGGGTGGGTCAGAGCAAGCCAAGTCCCCGAGGCGAATGTGCTTGCCGAACTCAACGAGGCTCGCAAGCGCAACTCCGAACTCGAAACGGCGCTCAGCGCCGCCCTCGCGGAGGCACGCACAGAGCCGGAGCTAAGCGGAATTGCGGACATAGATTCCAAGTTCACCATCCATGGCTCCTACAAATATACATCCGGTAGCATGACAAGGACGCAGTCGTTCGTCGCTACTGTGTCGTGGAGGGAGATCTTTGCCCTCGTGGCACCATACCTCGTGGTGCATCCAAGCGATTCAAAGGTCAAGTCGCTCCTGGCAAACAATCTAAAAGAAGCTGCCACCGAAAACACTAACGGATTTGGTGTGGAAATTAGGGACCAGGAGTTCAGGACAATAACGCTCCAGCTTCGTGCGTACGGTCTTGTCCAAGTCACGTACACCAAGACCGTTTCGGGGGGAATGGCGCTGTTCTGGAGTCTTACGAAGACAGGGGAACGCCTCATGATGGAGAGCCGAGTGGTGCGCGAGGAAGCGTAAGTCAGCCCGCGCCAGTCAAATACGCTCGCGCAGGTGTATGCGAAGCGTTGGGCAGGCCCCAACAGCCGTCACGCAAATGATCTCCTCGCTCCCGATTCACGACCCCAAAGGATTTGCTGGAATGAGCCCGAAGCTTCCGACACGATACGAGGACCTTGAACCGACGTTCCGTGCACAGTTGCGCGCGGTTCCCGCGCTCAACGCGCTGGTTCAGGAGGCTGTGAACTCGATGAAGGTGGGCGGTGGTATACGCTTCCTACCGGTGTATGGCCGTAGCGGAAGCGGCAAGAGTTGCGCGGTGCTCGAGGTGTCGACGCACCTGCCCCAAACGCGAGTGGTCAAGCTCGAGAAGAGTGACATTCAGGGCGAGTCGCTTCTCCGGACGATCGAGATGGCTCTCGGGACGGCTCCAGAGCACAATCAATTGCTTATTGCCGTGGTGGACCAGTACGAGGAGCAAGCCGCTCGAAAGGACGACCTGCCCAAGGCATTTATCGAGAGACTATCCCATCTTGACCGAAACGAACTTCGCAAGAAGCCGGTTCTTTTCGTCTGGCTCACCACCGACGTTGCCTTCCAAAACGAGCTGGCTGCCGCGACCTCGCGAAACGAGCGACTCCTCCTAAGAAAGGACTTCATCCTTGAGGGCCCGCTAAAGGGGGATTGGGCAGCCATCGAGCAAGAAACGTATCGCTTTCACAACGCGGATGCGACGCTGGCCGATGTCGGAATACTCGCCACCGACTTGAAGCAGATCGCTGCTGAGTCAGA
>CAZMCS010000115.1:0-3214 GCA_964565085.1 uncultured Muribaculaceae bacterium
GATAGCACGCGGTGAGAAGGATGTCAACGACAAAATTGTGAAGGCCTAAAGTGCCTAAAGTGCTTTATTAAGTTCCGTTTTGACCAAAAGTGCAAGATTAAGTGTTCTGTGCAAAACTACGTATTCAAACCTGAAAGCGGCGTCTACCTCATGGGTGAAAGGGCAAAAACCTTGGCTCTTTTGAGGGACCGGCGCATTCCAAAAATCACGGCGCACTTGTCGCGCTTGAAGAAACACCGGACAAGGACGAGACCGTGAATGCCATTTTCCATACGCACAGCACAGAGACATATTCGGCTTGAACGCGTTGGATAGTTGCCAATCAACAGCGCAAGGAGGGAAGCGGCTGGTAGACTGATCTGCCCTCAGTTTTGAGCTTGATTACGCCGAGAATCAAAGTAAGTGCAATTCGCATGCTGTCCTTGCGGATATCCTCGAAAATGCGCTCGTTGGAAATGAGTTAAACAATCCGGAAGAGTAACAGCATAGCGTTCCGGCTCACTGCACGCCGGACGTTTCTGGCCACGCGAAGCGAAATTTCCCATTTGTGATGGAACGTCATTAAATGAATACGCCTACAACTCCCCCATCCCCCGTTCCCTCTCCTCAAGGTATCCTTGGTGCAAACGCGTTTTCGCCGCCTCATAAGCTTCGGACGCTTTCGCTGGGTCGTCAAAATATCCTAAAGAACAAGACTTGCCTTTGAAATTGATTCTGGCAACGTACTTTTTGATGTGCTTATGCCAAGCAACGCCGCGAAATCCGCTCGAGTTGCTTTTGTAAACCACATCAGATCTGATTAGAGCAACATTGGTGCCGTTCTCGCGATGACAGTTCTTTTGCATGAGAATGGCTTGCTTCTTCTTGTTTTCAAGGTCAAGGCAGCCACATGAGAACTTGTGTTTATCGGTTACTTGGGACAACCGCGCTTCTATCACATTGCCACAGTCACACCTGAACCTCCAGACAGTGCTATTGAATTTGATCTTATCAGTACGTTCCAGCGCAACCAGACGACCAAATCGCAGTCCGGCAACATCGCGCATTCTGGACTCCCTTGCCAAACAGCCGCATGACTTAACAAATCCATTCCGCAGCTGATCTACGGCAACCGTGCATTCCTTGCCGCAGTCGCACTTGCATTCCCACAAGTAGCATCTGTTCCACTTGTCTTTTTCGTCTGTGCGCTTGATTGCCATCAATCGGCCAAAGCGTTGACCGGTAATATCGAGAGGTTTCATCGTGCACCCCGATCAGTCATAATGTGATGAAAGTATAGCATATGTAGCCTGAAAGGTATCTGGCGAGATTCATACTTTGATTATCGAAGCCCTTTACTTCCCTACATTCTTTGATTTATATAGAATTTTGTGCTAGCATAAACCGTCTTAATTGAAACCCGTCCTTGCACTGCGTGTATGGGCAGCCATGGCCAAATTCACGCTATTTCCGCGCATGCGTCACCAGATCGTATTCTCCAAAGGCATTATTGCCTCATGCGACCGAAAAAAAAGTGAGACCTTTCAAAATGAAAATCTACGTGGGCGTGACAGATGAAGATTGGTATGAGCAACTAGCAAGTCGGAAACCAGATGAAGTGAACTTCTGGAAACCCGGTTCGAGCAATTTCCGAGCCCTAGCACAAAATGATATGTTCCTGTTTAAGCTGCACTATCCAACAAACAAGATTGTAGGCGGCGGTTTTTTTGTGCGCTTTTCTCTTCTGCCGCCTTTTCTTGCCTGGCAAGCTTTTGGAGAGAAAAACGGAACAACCAGTTATGAAGAGCTCCTTGTAAGAATCAACAAATACAGAACACGCAATGCCATAAGCACACTCAATGCACCGATAGGTTGCATTATTCTTACTGAACCTTTCTTCTTTGAAGAACGTGATTGGATATCGGTCCCTGAAGATTGGAGACTAAGTATTGTTCAAGGCAAAACATATGATACAAGTACGGAAGCGGGAGATTTCCTGTATCGGCAAGTGACCGATAAATTGCGTGTTGGTAACACCGCCATTTCTGACAACCAATGGCAAAGATATGCTGAATCATGGGCTCTTCACAGACTGGGACAAGGTGCGTTCAGGGTAGTTGTAACAGAGGCATATCAACGCAGGTGTGCAATTACCGGTGAAAAGACTTTGCCTGTCCTTGAGGCGGCGCACATAAAGCCGTATTCAGCGGACGGCCCTCACAGCATCAACAATGGACTTCTTTTGCGGTCAGACTTGCACACATTGTTTGACGAAGGATACATAACCGTCAATAACGACTTAGTTATCGAGGTCAGCAAGAAGCTTCACGATGATTATGGCAATGGAAAAGACTACTACCAATTTCATGGAAGCAAGTTGCGTAATACTCCATCTTCTATGCTGGAATTGCCCTCGCAAGACTACTTGACTTGGCACAATGAGCATTGTTACAGAGGATGAAAACTATTCGATGGTTATTGATATTTGAAATTGACAAGGTGACCAACTTCAAGCAATAGGCAGCGATGAAAGCCGGCGGGCAGGGCGACCGCTACACTGTATGGATTCGCGGCAAGCAGAGCTACCTGTTCTTTGAGCGCAGCGGAGCGTTATCCGGGAACAACCTGGGCCGATGGTTTGTTGAGTCGAAGTCTGTATAATGTACTTAGGAGATAAAGATTGATCTGCAACGAAGGAAGGCGCCTGGAATTCGGCAAGGGCGACATTGGCATTCACATGGGGGATACTTCTGATACCGCTTTGCTTCTGTTTAGGAATTTGGACACACCGGTGCCAATCGGAAAGCTTCTGAACAGACAAAGGAGAAGAGAGGTTGAGATATTGAATTCGGATGTCGTGATGAGCTTCTCAAATACCGACAGCGTTGACGCGCTGATGAAATGCCTGAAGGTCATCAGGCGAAATTTGGGTACGACAAATGTGCAGAACAGCATCAAGCACAAGATGATATGAGTGAGCAAGAACTACGAAGCCATACTTGCTGCTTCACCGGCCATCGTCCGGAAAAGCTCAAGCGCTCTGAGAAAGATATTAATAAAGGCCTTGAGGAAGCGACCCTCAAGGCCATTCGTAATGGATACACCATATTCATAACCGGTATGGCTCGTGGCGTCGATATCTGGGCGGGTCAGATTGTGCTCAGGCTCCGTCAGAACAATCCAGACCTGAGGCTCATCGCCGCGCTTCCCTATCCAGGTTGTGACAACCGATGGC
>CAZMCS010000116.1:0-3191 GCA_964565085.1 uncultured Muribaculaceae bacterium
TACCGGACTTTTATCCTGTGTTGATATCGTCCAGTTATTTTCCAGTATCCACACTTTTGGATTACCTAAACTAAACATAGGTTCTATTGCAAGTGTCATTCCACTTTTTAATATGATATTCTTTGATTCATCATTTGAATAGTTTGGAATATATGGGTCTTCATGTAGTTCTTTCCCTACACCATGACCAACCAACTCTCTTATAATACCACATTTATTTTTAAGTGCAACTTTTTCAATTGCCTTGCAAACTTTATTTAGTTTGACACCTTCCTTTATCACTTTAATACCTTCATATAGTGATTCTCTTGTATACTTAAGCAAATCTTCAACTTCTTTATCAACACTTCCTACAACATAAGTATATGCCGCATCAGTGTGAAGTCCATTATACTCTACTCCAATATCTACTGAAATTATATCTCCATTTTTTAGAGTTCTAGAACCAGGTATACCATGAACCACTTCATCATTAATACTCGTACATATGTTGGCAGGATATCCTTCATAACCCATGAATGACGGGTTACATCCTTTACTTTTCATATATTTAATTGCAAAGTCATCAAGTTCTTTAGTTGTTACACCTTCTTTAATCTTATCTTTAATTAATGTACGTATCTCATGATTGACTTTACCCGAATATCTCATTAGTTCTATTTCTTTTTCAGTTTTAATATTAATCATTTAAGACCTAATTTTTCTTCAAGTTTTTTGAAATTTATTTCAGGATCAGAATCCAATGTTTCAAATTCAACCAACTTTCCAAGTTGTCTATAATGCTCAATTACTGGAATTGTTTCATTTTCAAATGTTTCAAAACCTTTCTTTAAAGATTCCTCATTATCATCATTTCTTGAATCTAATTTTACATTACATATGTCACACATTCCCTCTACTTTAGGTTTTACTTCTTCAAAGAAAGTATTATATACTTTTTTACATTTCGGACAAGTAACTCTACCTAAAGTTCTTTTAAGTGCTGAATCATATGAAATTCTAATATAAACAACTGCATCTATGTATAAATCCAATTCCTCAAAGATTTCATTTAATAAGTCCACCTGTTGAATTTTCCTTGGAAATCCATCAAGTATAAATCCATTCTTTGTATCAGGTTTTTCTAATCTTGATTTCATTAAAGGCCCTATTACATCATCTCCCACAAGAATTCTCTCAGCCTGAAGTTCTCTTATATGTTTTCCAAGTTCACTTTCCGGATCAACATCTCTTAATAATTGTCCCGCTGAAATTGTTACATAACCATATTTTTCTTGTAAACTTGATGATAATGTTCCTTTACCTGCTGCAGGTGGTGACAAAAATATTAAATTCATTTTACCTCCTATTATAACTTCTGCTTGCAACAGAACTTTCGAGTTGCTTATATGTTTCTAATAATACTCCAACTACTATTAGTATTCCTGTACCACCTATAACTACTATACTTGGTAAATTTGTAAACTTTTGAAATACTATCGGTAATGCTGCTATTGTTGCAATAAATATTGCTCCCATAAATGTAATTCTACCTAATATTTTAGAAATATAACCTTTGGTTTCTGTTCCAGGTCTAATACCTGGTATATATCCTCCATTATTATTTAAATCCTTTGATACCTTTTCTGGATTTATTGTCAAAAAAGTATAAAAGTAAGTAAAAAATATAATAAATACAATATATAATATAAATCCAAATAATGCATCAGTTGTAAAATAATTTTTTATAAATGAAACTATCTTTTCATTTTTAACTACATAAGTTAATATATTTGGAATTGCAAGCAATGCAGATGCAAATATTACAGGCATTACACTAGCAGAATTTAATTTTAATGGTAGATATGTTTGTTTTCCACCATAAGAAGAAATTGATCTATTTGAATATTGAATAGGTATTCTTCTTTCTGCTTCTTGAATGAATATTACACCAATTACTATTCCTAGATAAAGTATTATAAATAACGAAAATGATGTAATGCCAATTACTAAATTGGAAGCATTAGGTATAAGAGCCTTATATGCTTCAATAAACATCGCAGGTAATGTATTTACTATACCTGCCATGATTATTAGTGAAATTCCATTACCCAAACCTTTTTGAGTAATCTGATCACCCAACCATAATAAGAATGCAGTTCCTGCTGTTAATATTGTTGCTATTCTTAAATATTCAATAGGTGTAGCAGAAGTTTTAATAAACATCATTGCATATACAAAACCTTGTATAAATGCAAAGGCTATTCCTAAGTATCTAGTAATTTTATTTATCTTTCTTCTACCTTCTTCTCCCATATCTTTTAATTCTTTAAAATAGTGAATTGGTAAAATATCCATTTGAAGTATCTGTGTTAATATTGATGCACTAATGTATGGCATAACACCTAATGCAAATATTGAAAACTGTTTTAAACCTCCACCTGACATAGCATTAAGAAGTTCAAGAAAACCTAAATCCCCAACAATTGCCTTCATACCTGGAACTGTAATTGCATTCCCTAAAGAAAATATAGTTAATGCTCCAAGAGTAAATAAAACTCTAATCTTTAAGTCCTTATTAGTTGATTTAAATAGTTGCTTTATTACAGCAAACATTAAATCACCTCCGTTTTTCCACCTGACTCTTCTATTTTTCTAATGGCAGTATTAGTAAATAAATTAGCTTTAACAGTTAACTTTCTTTCCAATATACCATTACCTAAAACCTTTACCCCGTTTAATTCTTTTTTAATCAATTTTTCAGTTTTTAATAGTTCTGGAGTTACAACAGTTCCGTCTTTAAATCTGTTTAAATCTTCAACATTAATAACTGAATATCTTTTTGCAAATCTTTTATTACTGAATCCTCTTCTAGGAATTGTTTTAAAAAGTGGAGTTTGACCTCCTTCAAACCATGGATGAACTCCTCCGCCTGTACGAGATAATTGTCCCTTTTCTCCACGTCCTGAAGTCTTTCCATGACCGCTTCCTGGTCCTCTTCCTACTACTTTTCTTCTTTTAGTTGATCCCGGATTCCTTTTTAATTCATTTAATTTCATTATCCAACAATCTCCTCTACTTTTTTACCACGAAGTTCAGCTAAACGAGATGCATTCTTTTGTTTCTTTAAAGCATCCATAGTTGCTCTTGCAGTATTTATTTGAGTGTTGCTTCCAAGAGATTTTGATACTGCATCTTTAACACCAGCAAGT
>CAZMCS010000117.1:0-3120 GCA_964565085.1 uncultured Muribaculaceae bacterium
ATTGGAGCAGGTGATGGGAATCGAACCCACGTTAGCAGCTTGGAAGGCTGAAGTTCTACCATTAAACTACACCTGCATAAAAACTATAATTATTTTACTGTTTTTTATATAAAAAGTCAAGCATTTGTGCTATTATATTCACGTGATTTTTTATGATTCAAAAAGAAATAATTGAAATAAGTAAGTCTTTAGGAATAGATTTAATTGGTTTTACAAGGGTAAAATACTACAAAGAATTGGAAGATATTTTAAAAGAACAGGAAACTTTAAAGTATAAAACTTCTTTTCAAACTGGAAATATTGAAGATAAAACATTTAAAAGTGATAGATTTGAATGTATGAGAAGCGCTGTTGTATTTGGTATAGCGTACAATAAAGGTGACGAAATATATAAAGATATTAAAGATAATGAAGTATATTTATCATCTTACTGCTGGTATAAAGACTATCATATTGTATTAAATGAAAAACTTGAAGTAATTAAGGAATTTATTAATTCTAATGGAGGAGAAGCCCAAATTTATATAGATAATAATGTATTGGATGAAAGATTTTTAGCAAGAGAAGCTGGTTTAGGTTTTTATGGTTTAAATAATTTATTAATTAATGAAAGTTTAGGAAGTTACTTCTTTATAGGAGTTATTTTAACAGATTTAGAATTTGAGTATAATAAAAGAAATGATAATAAATGTTTAATGTGTCGTAAGTGTATTGAAGCATGTCCAACAGGTGCAATAAATGAAAATGGTATTTTAGATGGAAATAAATGTTTAAGTTATTTAACGCAGAAGAATGATATAAAAGAAAGTGATAAAAAATATTTTAATAAGTGTATTTTTGGATGTGATATATGTTCTTTGGTTTGCCCTCATAACTTAAATATAAAAAGAACAAATAATTTTAAATTTACTGGAATAGAATTAATTAGAATAGAAGAATTTAAAAGAATGTCAGAAGAAGAATTTAATACTATTTATAAGAAAAGTGCTTGTTTTTGGAGGGGTAAAAAAATAATAGATAGAAACATTAAGATTATAGAAGAAAAAATTGATAAAAAAATTTAACTATGATAAAATAATTTTATAAGAGGAGGCTAGCATGAAAAAAGAGTTAAAAAAGACAATTCCATTAAAGAATTATTTAATTCTTTTAATAGTTGCAGTTCTTACAGTTATTTTAACATTATACATAAGAGAATGGATAGAAACATATAGGGAAAATAAAATTAGTATAAGTCCTTTATCAGGAGATATTAATGAAATAAATACTAATGAATTGGAACTTACATTAAATGAATCAAATCAAGTGATTATTTATGTAAGTTATGTAAATGATTTAGATGTATATAATAAAGAAAGAAAACTTCTTAAAAGAATAAAATCAGAACAATTAAGTGATTATGTAATTTATTATAATGTTACAGATTTATTAAAAGAAAATGAGTATTTGAATATATTAAAAAGTAAATTTAGTAATTTAAAAAGTGAAATCATAAAAGCCCCCATGTTTATATATGTAAAAAATGGAGAAGCGGTTGAAGTGATTAATTCAGATGATAATATAGTAAATGATAGTGAATTAAAATATTTAACAGAGAAATATGAAATTGGTGAATAAAAAAGTTATCTAAATGATAACTTTTAATTTGTTATATTGGTAAAAACATATCTCTTCTTTTTACTATTGAAATTGCAAGTACTGATACACAGAATATTAATGCAGCAGGTATAAAATAATCATATACCCCTGTTTTAGGGTTTGCAATTAATATTTTTATTATAGGACTACATTCATAAAGTTGTGTTTCTGAACCGGTGTATGAGAAGTTTATTCCCTCATTAGTATTAATTGCTTTATCTATTTCAGATGCAGGTACTACATCATTTAATATTAATTTATATCTGAAAGTAGCATCTATATTTCCGGTTAAATTTCCAACTGTCCAACTAAACTTTTTTGCTTCTATATTAAACTCTCCAACAACACCTTTACTAGGGCTTTCAACATATTCTATTTCAAAGTTATTAACTATTACTTCAGAAAATATATCTTCAAATAATACATCAAATTTATCTGAAGGAAGTATTCCTAAAATATTTGTTTTAACTGAAGTTGAAATAATATTTGAAATTTCTGTGGTTTCAATATCATAAAAGATTCCAGTAGTTGGTGTTGCTTCTGTACCAAACATAGTTTCTTTATATGCTTCTTCATTTTCAATTAATACTGTAATAAATGTTATATCATCATTATTTGCAAGATCAAGCATTTTAGTTTTATATTCTGAAACACCTACTCCATTTACACCAGATAAAACTAATACAATTATTTTATTTTGAGTAGTATCTCCAAAATTTTCAGTTGCAGTATCTAAAACTTCTATAAAATCTTGACCATTTACAACAGGTTCTTGAACTGCAAGAGTATCTAATGCTGCCAATGTTAAAGTTTTATCGTTGTTCAATGCACTAAGTAATCCACCATCTTCAGGAGAAATTGGTGTAAGTCCATATGGATGTACTGTTAACAAACCGGTTTTAATATTTCCTAAATTGTCATGAAGGCTTTCAACTAGTGTTTTAGTTGCAGTATTTACATTGGTTTTAACATCCCCTAACGTTACAAATTCAGTTGAATTGTCAACAATAAAAAATATTTCTGTTTCTTTAGAGTTATTTATTTTAGCTTCAATTGTTATTTCACCATTTTCAAGGTCCTGAGCAATAATTGTTTTTGTTATGTTTCCCCCAGATTCACCTAAACTTACAATACCACCACTTGACGCTACTATTTGTAATCTATCACCTGCAGCATTAACAGTAATAATGCAAATAATAAAAGTAAATAATGCAGATACTAATCCATTAACTTTTTTAAATCTCATTTAAACCTCCTATTATAAATAAATAATAACATAATAATGTAAAAAAATAAATGATAAAATGTTTATAAATGTAAAATAATAGTTAATGTAGATTTATTAGAATGAAAAAATATGCTAACATAAATTTAAAGTAGGTTATAATATGAAAAAGTACGTATTTATCAATATAACAAATAGTGATTTAACTTTTTCAATTAAAGAATATTTAAATGAAAAGGAAGAAGAAAATAAAAACA
>CAZMCS010000118.1:0-2905 GCA_964565085.1 uncultured Muribaculaceae bacterium
CACCCGTTCCGGTTCATAATGCCTGCCCAGGTTGAGGATGCCCATGCAGGCACGGTATCCCTGCTCGGCATGGGGCCGGCTGCCAAGGATCTTTTCTACCAGCATGGCGGTGCTGCTACCGGTTTTGCCCGCCCAACTGATGAAGCTTTCCGGGCTCCACTCGGCATAGCCGCGGTGCTTGGGTGGCATGTGTTCTGTAAGGGTGGTGTAGCCACCGGTAACATAAGAGCGGGCATGGGCGGCTACCCGCTGGCCATTATGAAAGGCTTCCATGGTAGTAGCCGTAAGCCTGGCGTCCAGCTTTTGGCGGATCAAGCGACAGGGCACGCTGTAGAAGTGCTTATCCACCTCGATGTGATAATTGATGTTCACCCTGGCCTTATGCCACTCGGCATATTCATAAGCCGTAGCCGGCAGTGGTAGGGCGGCGGGAAGATCGAGGGTCTCAAACAGCTCCCGGCGTGACTTCTTGAGCTTTACCAGGGGACGGTTATTGAGTTTTTCCAGGCATTCCCTAATGGCCGTGTTCAGTTCGGCCAGGCTGTAAAAGGTACGCTGGCGCAGCGCCGAGAGGATCCACCTCTTGGAGATGAGTACGCCCACTTCCGCCTTGGCCTTATCCTTGGCCCTGTAGGGGCGGGCCGGTATCACGGCACAGCCGTAGTGCTCGGCCATGTCGGCATAGGTGGGGTTTAACTCCGGCTCGTACTTGCAGGCTTTGGAGATGCCGCTTTTCAGGTTGTCGGGAACAAGCACTCGGGGTGCGCAGCCAAAATACTCAAGGGCTCTTTTGTGTGAACCGATCCATTCCGGCAGTGTCTGGGACAGGCTAGCCTCGGCATAGGTATAGTTGGATGCTCCCCAGACGGTTAAAAACAGCTGGGTAAGGCTAAGCTCGCCGGTTACAGGGTCAAGTATGGACAGGCCGTCGGAATAATCGATAAACACCTTTTCACCCACTCGGTGCTCCTGGCGCATGCAGTAGTCGAGATTACCTCTCCACTGGCGGTAAAGGTCGCAGAACTGGCTGTACTGGTAACCATCAGGGTGGTTTAACTTGTACTCCAGCCACAGCTGGGTAAGTGTCAGGTTAATCTTTCTATAGGTGCGTAGCTCCTTGTAGATGTATTCAAAGTCTGGCATTGGGCGCGGGACGGTATCGGGCTGGGGAAGAGCTGGGAACAATCTCTCCTCTATCTCGGTTTCAGTGAGCATAGAGGCCTCTACCCAGTCTAAGCCGGCTGCCAGTGCCCGTCTGGCGTAATCGGCCACTGTACTTCTGGCAATAACGCAGCTTCGGGCTATCTCCCGTTCGCTGATGCCGCATTCATGCTTTAAGCGAAGAACCTCTTTGATTTTGCGCATGGGTAATCTCCTGTTGGCCATAGAATCACCTCCATAGTGACTCTATGTTAGCCTGTTACCCAGCGATTCTCCCAGGGTGGCCGATTTGCGTCGGCAGGGTGGCCGGTTTCATCCGGAAAATGCACAAAGATTCGCAACTGAAGTTTTTTATAGAAGATTACCTATATAAATTGGCGTTGTGCATTGATATAGTATACAAAAAGGTTGTTCGTAAAATTACTATTGCACTATAATGAGGCAAAACTTAACTCATGGCTGTATAAAAAGCTTTTTATGAAATCGGAGGCAAACTAAAGCATGGAATTTGAAGACTTCATTGAAACAATAAAAACCAATATTCGAAAAGGTTCCTTTACTTCCGAGGCTGCAGTTTCTCAAGGGGTCATCCTTCCCATTCTTGATAACCTCGGATGGCCTGTTTTTAAAACAAACATAGTAATCCCGCAGTATTCACTAGAAGGAAGAAGAGTTGATTATGCTTTGTGCCATCCTGAAGATCGTCCGGCTGCATTTGTTGAGGTTAAAAAAATAGGCTCTTGTAACACAGCGGATCGCCAATTATTTGAATATGCTTTTGTTGCTGGAGTTCCTTTGGCAATTTTGACAGACGGCCAAGAATGGAGCTTTTACTTGCCCGGTGAACAAGGCCGTTTTGATGAAAGAAGAGTTTACAAAATTGACTTGTTAGAAAGAACATCTGAGGAAGCAAGTGAGCGTTTAATCCGTTATTTAAAATATGAGCGCGTGTGCTCAGGGGAAGCCTTGAACTCTGCCAGAAATGATTATCGAAATGTAGCTCGAAATCGGGAAATCAAGGCAACATTACCAAAAGCATGGGTTACTTTGATAAAGGAACAGGATTCTATTCTTCTTGACCTTTTATCGGAAAAAGTCGAAGATTTATGTGGCTACAAACCTGATATAGATACTTGTGCCCAGTTTCTTGAAGACTATAATAAACCAATTGAACAGGAACTGCCACATGGAAGAATTAGAATTACTACTCAGCGTTCTCCATCTGAAACCACAACAGGGCGCTCTAATAATTTAGGTGCCGGAAGATTCAATTTCAAATACAATAATTCGACCTATCCTGCTCGGTCGGCAAGAGATGTAATGGTAAAGGTATTTCAAATTCTTGCCGATGAAGATAAAGGGTTTCTCGAAAGGTTTACTGCTAGGAGCCATGGAAGAACGCGCCGATATATATCAAAGAATAAAAGCGAATTGTACAAAAACCGTCCGGATTTAGTAGATCATCACTCTATTGAATTTATACCAGGGTGGTGGATCGGTACAAATTATAGCAGACAAAATATTCAAGATATAATCGATTTGGCTTTTGAGGTAGCCGGACCGAGAATAAGTTCAAAGTTCCAGGTGAAAGTGAATTGAAAAAGTAACACAAACAATTGGCTGCCCTGTTAATAACGTTCTTTATTATTAGACGTTTCAGTTCCTTCACAAAACCCATCCTCAAATTTCACCAAACCCCACGAATAAAATCACCCCAATAAAACCCCTTCAAAAAAGAACTCTT
>CAZMCS010000119.1:0-2884 GCA_964565085.1 uncultured Muribaculaceae bacterium
TATTTGCCAATGATCTATTAAAATTGAGATATGACAGCCCCGATGTTGTTTGTAGTGTGCGTAAAATTGATTATCTTGAAGAATTAACAGAGATTTGGAAAGATGATCTTTGTATACTTTTAATTGATAGGATACGTAAGACTCAGCAGAATATTCGTAAAAAAATAAATCTTAAACCTGGGCAACTATTTTTACCCTCTATTCTATGGATCTATTATTTTTTGCAAAAAATGAACAAACCTAAAACGGTGACTGAATGAGTACTCCAGATAATAAATACTTGTTAAAGACGGAATGTGATTTTCTTATTGATAACTTTATTGAAAAAGTTAAGGTAGAATATCCGAAACATGTCATAGTGTATTGTGCTTCAACAGAAGAGTTCATTGAACATGCTACAGTTTCAAATATCTTTAATGATGACAATAAAATAATAGTTCTTAAGGATCTTGATCCTGATTCTCTTGATCCTATCAGTGCCATAATGCATTCAGATACTTCTGATGTTTGGGTTTTTGTATTGAAACAAAAAGTTCCTAAGGTTAAGGCATATACAGTAATAAAAGGTGCTTGCAAGTACTTTGCTCCTAAAGAGCTGGATGAGGCCCAGTGTGCGGTATGGGTAAGAAAATGGCTTGAGGATCTAAAGCTAATTTTCTCAGAAGACATTCCATCTTATATAGTATCCCGGGTAGGTGTAAACATATCTAAGCTACACAATGAAATTAAAAAAGTAGCAGCATATTACTCTGATTCAAAAGACCGGGTGCTGACTCAAATAGGTTGTAATGAATTTTTTGCTGAGGATGCTGAAGCTGGGTATTTTGAGATAGTCGAAAATTTTTTCAGGAAAAGGGTGAAAGAAGTTTTTGAGGGTGTCGACAAAGTTGATGAATATTCTTTGGTAAAACTCCTTTACATGCTTATAGGTCAAACAGAGAAAATATATAAAGTAGCAATTTATCGTGAGCAGAAAATGTCTCCTGATGATATCAGCGCGATGCTATCTGTCCCTAAATTTATTGTAACGACTAAATTTTTTTCCTATTTATCATTTTATAACAAAACCAAACTTATGATGCTTCTCGATCTATTTAATGACCTTGATACACAATTACGACTTACTAAACTTCCAAAAAAATTATTATTTGATAGCTATTTATTGAAAGCAATGAAGACATGATACGAGAAGAGATTCCTCCTATATATGTGGATATTGATAAGGAAAGAATCCGGGATATTGTTGCTGAGGCGCTCAGAATGATGCATGAATATCTTGAAGAGGATACCTTTGGAAGATCAGATATTCAAATCCTGGAGCAACTTGAATCTATTATTGGATCAAATAAGGTAACCACCTATTTCTTTTTATTTATTGGGAGTAAAAAGATACCAGATTTGTCACTTCGTGTTGACCCTGTTAGAAGAGAAGTTTTATGTAAATCTGGTTTTAGAAAAAAAGTAGCAAATCTAAATCATTTTATAAAGGAGCTGTAGATGGAAAACCTTAACAAATTTTATGTCATTCTTGGAGACTGGTCTGGAGATGGGCATGGTAAATATAGTAAAGTTTTAATTGAATCAAACATATGCCTGGAAGAATTACAGAAGGCATATAAAGATTCGTGTGCAGAAACAAAATTTGATTTTCATCGTATAGTTTGCCACAGATATAAAGAATATGCCTTAACTGTAGAAATTTTTAATTTATTCAATGATTTTCATTGTTCTGTTGAGACATTAGGCCTTGAGAGGCTTGATGGTAGAAAATTAGGAGAGAAAATAACAGAAGATAATTGTGAGTCCTATTATTTTAATGAATTTTCATTTATTAATGCATTAATGTGGTTCATAGGTTTGTCAGTTAAAAAAGAATGGGTCTGGAGAAAAATAAATCTTTATATCCCATTTTTTAATGAATACTGGAGTGAAACTTTAAATGTCTCGTTCGGATATGGGTTATATGATTGCTGACAAAGGGGAGCCTAATATGGATATAAAATATTTTAATTATGAGCACCTTCCGGAAAAATTACAAAAAATTTCAAAACCTATTTGTGATTTAGCACGAGAGATGGACGAAGTATTACCTGAAGGAGCAGAGAAATCTGCCGGGTTAAGAAAATTATTTGA
Organism: uncultured Muribaculaceae bacterium; assembly: GCA_964565085.1. GTDB lineage: Bacteria > Bacillota_I > Bacilli_A > RF39 > UBA660 > CAZKSN01. The sequence continues at coordinate 2,134 of CAZMCS010000119.1, forward strand.
AGCTAAAGACTGCTTTGTGAGAGCTGCACTATGATTAAAGTATTTGAAACTCATTGCTTATTACCAGACGGGACTATCGGAGAAGTTTGTAAAAAATTAGTTAAGGGTTCAAGCAGTTGAGTGAAAAGTTATACAATCTTATACAAAATTGGTTAAATTTAAACTATGAAATTGATTAGGTCATCTAAATGTAGCTTGAAATTTGCTACAAAGCATAAACTCGATGAACTCAAAACCATACTTACAGAATATGGCAAGGTATGTAATATTTTTATTGAGTATTTCTGGAAGAACGGAACTCCTTCTAAATCCGATCTACTCAAAGATATAGTTGATCTTCCAAAAGATACTTGGATGAGCGCAAGACTCCGTAAGGTTGCAGCAAGAGAAGCAATTGATATGATAAATGCTACAAGAGAGCGATGGAAATCAAAACCTAATAAGATAGTTATACCTGTACATAAAGGTAGACGAATGTATGTCTCTTGTACTATAGCAGAACTCCAAAATAAAGAGACAGCAGAGTTTGATGCTTGGTTACATATCCAATCTATTGGTGATGATCATATTTTTGATCTACCTATCAAATTTCACAAGCATTTTAATAAATTGGCACTTCAAGGTAAACGTCTTAATTCTTATATTATTACTGAGAAATATGTGCAGTTTTCTTTTGAGATCGAAACTGGTAAGAAAAAAACTGGAGATAATGCTATCGGTATAGATACGGGGATAAAAGCATTAGCATCGA
>CAZMCS010000120.1:0-2860 GCA_964565085.1 uncultured Muribaculaceae bacterium
CACTTATTTCACTTAAACTTAAATCTTCAAGATAATAACTTTCAAAATATTCTCTTTGTTTATTAGTAAATAATTCCTTGTATATATCATACAGTTCAATTAATTTTTCTCTATCATTCACTCTAAAACTCCTTAAATAATCCATATATATATTTTTCTATATCAAAGTTCATCAAGTCTTCTGGTTTTTCACCAAAGCCAACAAACTTCACTGGTATTCCAACACTTTCTTTTATTGACAATACTATACCACCTTTAGCAGTTCCATCCACCTTAGTTAAGATTATACCTGTTAATTTTGTAATTTCACTGAAACTCTTTGCCTGACTTATGCCGTTCTGACCTGTTGAAGCATCTATTACAAGAAGTGTTTCCTGTGGAGCATCTGGTATTAAATTTCCAATTACTTTATTAATCTTTTCTAATTCCATCATTAAATTAACTTTGTTTTGAAGTCTACCTGCGGTATCAACTAAGACAACATCTATATTTTTATCTTTAGCTTGTTTTATTCCATCATATATTACAGATGCAGGATCTTTAGACTCTGAACCATAGAATTCTGATTTTACTCTTTCTGACCATTCTTTTAATTGATTTATCGCACCTGCTCTAAAAGTGTCTCCTGCAATCATCATCACAGACTTTCTTTCATCTATGAGTTTCTTAGCTATCTTAGCAATACTTGTAGTTTTACCCACTCCATTAACACCTACAAAAAGTATTACAGTAATATCATCTTTACTATAATTAATTTTACTTGAAATAATTTCTTCGCCTACATAGATTAATAATAATTCATCAACTATTACTTCTTTTAAAAACTCAAAATCTGTAATATTTTCTTTTTTTACTCTTGATTTTAGTCTATCTACAAAGTCAACTACTATATTAACACCTAAATCTGCAGATATTAAGATTTCTTCCAACTCATCAAAAAAAGAATCATTAACTTTATTATATTTTAAACCTAATATATTTAATTTACTTACAAATTCTTTTCTAGTCTTTTCCAAACCACTTATATATTTTTTAGTTTCATCTGTCTCATTCTTACTAAATATATTTTTTATTTTATTAAATAAACCCATATATATATTCACCAGTTAAATTTTATCATATCTATATTTTTTTGTATATAACATTAGTATTTTAATGAGTTTACAGCAAATTTACTTGCAAATAATAATTTTTGTGCTATAATATTTATTCAAAGGAAGTGATTGTAATGCTTGAAAATAAAGGTACAGTACAAACAATGGTTGATAGTAAAAAAGTAAACTACTAGAAGAGGCTCTAAAAAACAATGATGAATTAATAGGAGATATATATAAATATTTTTCCTCTGAAGTAGAAAATATTGCTATAATCTCATTTGAAGAATTTAAGATTAAATTATCTCTTATATATCAAAATATAGAGGGTAACAATGATATAAAAACAGTTGATCGTTTTTTTGATACTGAAGAGGGTCTTGTAAAAACTGAACTTACCAATACTTTTAAAGGTAAAAGATTTTCATACTCAGACTTGATTGAGAGATGTGCACCTTTAGGTATTCTTAGTAGTAAAGAAGATAGTACTTGTAGTACTTGTTCAAATGAAATTGTATTATGTGCAACTTTTGGTAATTATAATATAAAAAATCCTGTCAGAACTCTTTAGAAAAAATATCTTGAAATTTATTTATAAAGTGATATAATTCTTTATAAGGTGATAGTAAAAATGAAGTATAAAAGTTTTAAAACTTGTAATCAGAAATTATTATTATTTAATATTTAAGAATTGCTATTTATTAGCAGTTCTTTTTTTTATGTAAGGAGAAAGAATATGGAAAGTGATATATTTAAATATAAGGAGTTACTTGATGAAGAGTTAATTGCTATATTATCTTGTAATGAATCTAATAAAGAGTTTTTTAAAGCATTAGAAGTAAATGATATAAAAGTAGATAAAGAAGCATTAATATTAATTGCAATGCAAAAAACTGAAAAGATGCAGGAACAAATGGGACTTGCATGTCAGGTTGAATTTATAAGAAAAGATAAAGAGATTTTAAGATTTATTGCATACTTAAGTAACTGGCATCAGCAATATGAAATTACTATAGCAGTTAAAGACAGAGAATTAAGGGAAAATCTTGAAGTATTAAAAATAATAGCATCTCAGGAAGACTGGAGACGACTTGCTCAGGTAAGACTTTCTGCAAGAACAAAGGAAATAAGAGAAAACTTAGATTTACTTAATTTTATTGCAAATTTAGATTCATGGGAAAAACAGGAACAAATAAGACTTTCTCTTGAAATAAAAGAAATAAGAGAAAATGATTATCTTTTTAATTTAATACTTAAACAGCCTACTTGGGAAATGCAGAGAGAAATGAGAAATTCTATTTTAAATAAAAAAATAAATAAAAATACAAAATTCTTAAATATTATTTCAAATCAAAGTGACCCAGAAAGTCAACGTCAATTAAGATATGCTTTTGAAGATAAAATAAATGATGAAATATTAAAAATAATAATTAATCAAGATACTTGGCAAAAGAAAGAACAAGTACGCTTAGCTACTATGAGTGATGAAATAGAAGATATTGAGATAATAAAATTAATTGGAATTCAGGATACTTGGGAAAAACAACGAGAAGTAAGAATGGCTGCTGAAAGCAGATGGATAAATAAAAATAAAAGATTTATATATTTTATTGCAAATCAGCCTACTTGGGAAAAACAAGAGAAATTAAGAATATATCTTGAAAATAAAATGATTGAAAAAATAAATAAGTCAGTAATAACGAATCCAGTGTTAATACAAAGAAAAATAATTACAAATTAAAATAATTATATTGACTTATTTATTA
>CAZMCS010000121.1:0-2856 GCA_964565085.1 uncultured Muribaculaceae bacterium
ATAAATATGTATTAGTTAGACTTAAGAGTGGAGAAACAAGAAAGATACTTGGAACTTGTAGAGCAACTATTGGAGCAGTAGGAAATACTGATTATGAATTAGTTAAATTAGGTAAAGCTGGACGTAAACGTCACATGGGAATTAGACCTACAGTTCGTGGATCTGTTATGAATCCTAATGATCACCCTCATGGTGGTGGTGAAGGTAAGGCTCCAATCGGTAGAAAAGGGCCAGTTACTCCTTGGGGTAAACCAACATTAGGTTATAAGACTCGTAAGAGTAAAAAAGCATCTGAGAAGTTAATCGTAAGTCGTAGGAAGAAATAAAGGAAAGGAATCGCGTATATGTCAAGAAGTTTAAAAAAAGGACCTTACACATTTAATAGATTACTTAAAAGAGTAAGGGCAATGAATGAATCTGGTAAAAAAGAGATTATAAAAACTTATTCTCGAAGATCAACAATTTATCCGGATTTTGTTGGACACACATTTGCAGTTCATAATGGGAAAGAGTTTGTTCCAGTTTATGTAACTGAAGAAATGGTTGGACATAAATTAGGTGAATTTTCTCAAACACGTAAATTTACTGGTCATGCCGGTAATAAAAGTTAGGAGGTAGCTAAATGGAAACATATAGTATTCATAAAGGTGCAATAATAGCACCAAGAAAAGCAAGAATGACTCTAGATTTAATTAGAGGTAAGAGTGTTGGTGAAGCAAAAGCTATATTAGCACTTACAAATTCTAAAGCTAGTCGTCTTATTCAAAAGGTATTAAATTCAGCTATCGCTAATGCTGTAAATAATTTAGGGCTTCAGGAAAAAGACTTATATATTAAAGAAGCCTATATTAATGAAGGTAGAACTCTAAAAAGATTTAAATTTGCTTCTCATGGTAGAGTAGGAAAAGATTTTAAGAGAACAAGCCATATTTATGTTAAAGTTGGCGACCTTGGAATGATTAAGGAGGACTAAGTTATGGGGCAAAAAGTGAGTCCAGTAGGACTTAGAATTGGAGTCAATAAGGATTGGGAAAGCAAATGGTATGCATCTAATAAGGATTTTGCTAAATATTTGAATTTAGATATTAAAATCAGAGAGTATTTAGAAAGTGAACTTAAAAATTGCGCAGTTTCCAACATAGTTATTGAAAGAAATAAAAAGCGTACAAATGTAATAATTAATACAGCTAAACCAGGTATGGTAATTGGACGTGGTGGAGCTGATATTGAAAAGCGTAAGAAATATTTACAAAAATTAACAGGAGAGGTTATTTATATTTCTATAGTTGAAGTTAAACAACCTGATTTAAATGCATCTTTAGTTGCAGAAAATATTGCAACACAACTTGAAAATAGAGTTGCTTTTAGAACAGCTCAAAAAAGAGCATTAAAAAATGCAATGAGAGCTGGAGCAAAAGGAATAAAAACTCTTTGTTCAGGTCGTTTAGGTGGAGCTGAAATAGCTAGAAGTGAAGGATATAAGGAAGGAACAGTTCCACTACATACTTTAAGAGCTGATGTAGATTATGCTTCTAAAACAGCACATACAATCTACGGAAAAATAGGCGTAAAAGTATGGATTTATAAAGGTGAAATACTTCCTGTTAAAAATAAAAAGGGAGGTGTGGAAAATGTTGATGCCAAAGAGAACAAAGTATCGTAAACCTCAAAGAGTCAGTTATGAAGGAAAAGCAAAAGGAAACATTAAAGTAAATTTTGGTGAGTACGGATTAATGGCTAAAGAGGGAGCGTATATAACAGCTAGACAAATTGAAGCTGCTCGTATTGCGATGACTCGTGAAATGAAAAATCATAAAAGAGGTAAGATGTGGATGAATATATTCCCACACTTGGCAAAAACTAAGAAACCTGCGGAAGTTCGTATGGGAAGCGGAAAAGGTAATGTTGAAGAATTTGTTGCAGTTGTTAAGGCTGGAAAGATTATGTTTGAAATGGGAGATGTTACTGAAGAAATAGCAAGAGAAGCTTTTCGTTTAGCAGGACATAAATTACCAATAAAGACTAAATTTGTAAAAAAAGGTGAGGAGGCTCTGTAATGAAGATAGATGAAATTAGAAAGCTAACCACTGAAGAAATTGGTAAAAAGCTAGAAGAAATAAAGAATGAATTATTTAACTTAAAATTTGCGGCAGCTACTGGAAATATTGAAAAACCACATAGAATAAAGGAATTAAGACATACAATAGCGAGAATTAAAACAATATTAAGAGAACGCGAATTGAAAGAAAGTGTACAATAGGAGGAAATCAATGGAAAAAGTTAAACAAGAATTAATTGGAAAAGTTGTAAGTGATGTTTGTGATAAAACTATTACAATTGAAGTAACAACTTACAGAAAACATCCTATTTACAAAAAAAGAGTTAAATATACTAAAAAATATAAAGTACATGATGAAAAAAATGAGGCTAAAATTGGAGATACTGTAAAAGTAGTTGCTTCAAGACCTCTTTCTAAAACTAAAAGATATGTTTTAGAAAGTGTTGTAGAAAAAGCTGTAATATTATAAGGAGGACTAATTATGATACAACCGGAAAGCCGTTTAAAAGTTGCTGATAATTCTGGAGCTCGTGAATTACTTGTAATTAGAGTTTTGGGAGGCAGTTTTGTAAGAAGCGGAAATATTGGTGATGTAGTTGTGGGTACTGTTAAAAAAGCAATACCAAATTCTGCAACTCCAAAAGGAAAAGTAGTAAAAGCTGTTGTTGTAAGAACAGTACAAGGTGTTAAAAGATCAGATGGCAGTCATATAAAATTTGATGATAATGCCTGTGTTTTAATAAAAGATGATAATAGTCCTATTGGAACTCGTGTTTTAGGACCTGTTGCTCGTGAAC
>CAZMCS010000122.1:0-2825 GCA_964565085.1 uncultured Muribaculaceae bacterium
GTCCATTTTTTGCACTGCGTAATTTACTCAACTTAACACTTAGTCTTCTTTCCTCATTATCAGTAGAGTTACGTGAGGGAAATCTCTGATGTAGACGAAAGAATTGTGCAATTGAAGCAATATCGTCCAGATTATTTTTTATGTGTACGTTTGATGTTGAGAATCCAAATACCTTATTCATAATCTCCTCACGGCAAGCATCCAATCAGATTTTTTTACAAATATTTCTAAGTTCCATATTCAACGATTTTTTAGAATGTAATCTTCGCAGATGGATTCACAAAGCACTTTTATTTTTTTCATATCTGGGGATCTCTTTAAATTAACTGCTTTATAGAGGGCCTCCGCTTTACTGTCCATTTCTTTTGCATATGATTCAAGTTGATCAAAGGACCATATACCGTTATGCCTGATATCCTTCAGTTCTTCAGCATCTATTCCAGTTCTATCAACATTGACATTACCGGTCTCAAGGATTTCGACGCACATGCGGATCAGGCGTACCAGGTGTGCTGCATGTTTGGTATCATACCCAAATTTTATCTCAAGATCTGCCCTGGCTTTATTACGACCCTTTAACCATGCCTGGAACTGACGCCATTCAACATCAGCACTATAGAACTGCAGTTCTCTATTAGCCATTTCAAGATATTCTTCACGAATATAAGAAGGTCCGAGAGCTCTGAGAGTATTTGACTGTGATTTAATACCCACCTGTAAGTACTCAAGAGCAAGAGCCCTAAAATCCGGCTTGATATACCGGTTAAAGATAGGCATCACGTAATTTGAATAGACATCATCCAATTCGTCTAAAAAATTGTCTTTCTCCTCTTCAATAAGAAAATCCCCCATAGCAGCATATACAACAGCTTTGAGTTGTGCAGTCGGAAAAATGGAAACCTCTGGTAATCCGAAGTTGACACGCTCAGGTTTAACTTTCGGAGGATTCAAAAGAAACTTGCGATGAGTTTCTATCCTTCTAAGTTGAGCAAAAGCATATCCGGAGTAGGTGTGACGGCACTTCTTTGAAATGAACAGATCTCTATTATCAATCATTATCTCCCATGGGCGTTCGATTTTAAGAATACATCGTTCCGGAGTAAATAGTAGATCGAGCATATTCGGATTATTATCTGATATAAGACTGAGGGCTTTTTTGAAATCATAAATGACTTTATCTTCCCCCGGAAAATCTCGAAATTGTTCAAATTTGTCCAACCCAAAGAAATATTTTGATGGCGGGATCATTACACCAGCTTTGTCATAATCTGACCCTTCATGGTGGATACCATACGCTCGGGACCCTACCACTGACAAAAATACGGTTCTTTTTTCTACTGTTTTCAAGTCCATAGCTATTTCTACCTCATTTCCTTTTAGATTTTATCTTAAAAATATACCATTTTAAAATAAATAATTTTAGTTGGTGTGTATAAATTATGTATCCCTGAGTTAATGGATTCATTATCTTTGCTATGATATAATCTCTCCGAATCCCCTTCAACCAAAAGGGCTCTTTTAATTTATTATCCGGCTTTTTTCAACCATAAACATTTTATCGAAAAAAATATTATCAGTAGTTACTTGTTTTTTAAATACTTAGGGTACTCCATGTAATGTACTGCATATCTGACAGATGTCTTTAATAATATACTTTTTTAAAACGGGTACAGTAAAGTTCAATCTGATAATTTTTTTAATTTAAATTGAATTAAATTGGTCCTGTAATAAGTCGTAAATTTTATAATAACATTACTTTAAAAAATAATAACACAACCGTATATTACCCTATGGAACCTAAGAAAAAATCTCTAATAAACCTTTAATACGTCAAACCAATAATAGATTGAAAGGATATAAGATGACAAATACACCTAAAATTAAAAAGTTGTTTGAAGATTCAATAATTCCGGAACGAGCCCATAAGACTGACTCAGGTCTGGACCTCTACGCTTATAGGTTTGAAAAGCACTACGATACTAAGAATGAATTGTGTCAAATAGAAGAAACTTCTGATAATATTACCTTATATCCTGGGGAACGAGCTTTAATAAATACGGGTATTGCTGCTACTGTTGGTCCTGGTTTTGAAATTCAAATCCGTCCGAGAAGTGGGTTAGCTTTAAAAAACGGATTAACTGTTTTGAATACCCCGGGAACGATTGATGAAGCCTATAGAGGTCATATAGGTGTGATAATCATTAATCTTTCCGGATCAACCCAAGTCATCTCCAAGGGTTCAAAAATAGCCCAGATGGTCGTTTGCCCCGTAGTTCTATGTGATGCTGTTGTTGTTTCTGATCTTGACGACACCGACAGAAGTGCCGGTGGTTTTGGGAGCACAGGAGTCTAAATTATGTATACCAAAAAATGGTTACCAAGCCCATTTTTCATGCCCCGTGGGAATTATCCACTCGACATGATCGTTATTCATCATATAGGGTCTCAAAGCGGGAAGCTATATAGTGTCAAGGGAACCCTTACCTGGTTTACTGATGTAAACGTACATAAGAATAAAGAAACCGGTAAAATTGAGAATCAAGTATCAGCACATTATGTTCTACCAAGGGCACAACATGATGGAAATGATGTATACTCATTAGTAAAAGATACCGATATTGCTTACCATGCTGGTGAATCCCAATGGATAGTTGATGGTAAATTACGTAAATTTATTAATAGATATTCTATAGGTGTTGAAATGGAAGGTGATGGTAATCTTGTAGAATATACAGATTATCAATATGAGGTATTAGCATGGCTCGTAAAAGATCTTATGGATCAGTACAACATCCCTGAGTCAAATATCGTAGGCCATGAAGATA
>CAZMCS010000123.1:0-2788 GCA_964565085.1 uncultured Muribaculaceae bacterium
GAATGAAAAAGCTGTGGAAATAAAAGTAAAAACCACAGTTTTATTTTATAAAAAATTGCTAAAAAATTATTTTTTGTAAATATCAAATATTAATGATATAATAAAAATGTAATTTTAAGGAGGGTTTTTGTTTATGAAGAAAGTATTAGAAATTTATACAGAAGATTTAATAAGAAGTATGGGAATAGGAGATTGTTCAGATTATTTTGTAGTTTATAGTGATGAAAAGTGGAATTATGAATTTAAAAACAGATTTGACAAAAAAAGTTATACAAAAGAAGGAGATATTTTACTTAATGATAAACTAATAAATATTGAAAATTTATCCTCTGAAGATCTTGAATTTATTAAATCTGCAACTGAAAGTTTAAAACAGGGAATTCATAATTATGAAGGATTAATTGGATTTTCAGATTTCGAAGGCACTATGAGTTATACTCATTACCAATTATATAAAAAAGCTTTAGAATATTTAGATGAATTTTTAAAACGTGACGAAAAATTAATAAAAGTTGCAAAAATATGTGTGGATTGTGAAAAAAACGATATTGTTGATATTAAGTGTGGTGGGCCAGAATATTTAGGATTTGATTTTAATGTGTCTTTAAGTGAATTAGAAGAATTAAAAATATTTATAAAATCAGAAATAGAGAAAAAGGGTTTACCAATAGATAATATTTATTCATACAATCAAAATTATTATCTTCCAAAAGAAAAGGTTTGGACAAGAGAAAGAATACGTGACTGTATAAAACAAGGATATTAATAAACAAGGAGATTATTTGTGGTAAAGTAGAAATTTGGAAATCCCTTTTATTTCCCCGACCATTAAAAACAAACCTTTATTTTATAAAGGTTTTTTCATGTTCAAGATAAGATTTGGTCTTGTTTTGATCTTATTTAGAATAAATATTTTATATTATAAAAGTATGATATAATTTATATGAAAGTTATTAAATATAAATTATAGGAGTATGATTTATGAAAAATAAAAAAAATATAAGATTGTTGATGGCTTTTAATTTTTTTGTGGATTTTAGAATATATGCGCCTTTTGCAATAATTTATTATACGTCAATAACAAATTCAATTGCATTAGGTATGAGTATATTTTCTATTACTATTCTTTCTTCAATTATATCAGAAATACCAACAGGCATTATTTCTGATAATATTGGTAGAAAAAGAACAATGATTTTAGGAGCTTTAAGTTTTATTCTTGCAGTACTTTTTTATGTGATTGCTTCAAGCTATTTTATTCTTGCAATAGGTGCTATTTTTGAAGGAATTGCTTATGCTTTTTATAGTGGTAATAATGATGCTTTATTATATGATATACTTGAAAACGAAAAACAAACAAAAGAACTTTCAAAATATATTGGTAAAACTCAATCTATGTTTCAATTAGCATTAGCAATTTCCTGCTTATTAGGTGGAGCTTTATCATTAATTTCTATAAAGACTACTGTAATGTTAACATTGATTCCTAAAACATTATGTTTATTATTTGTTTTATTTATAGATGAGCCTAAAAAGCAGAGTAAAATAAACAATCCTTTTCTTCATTTTAAGGATTCATTAAAGACTTTTTGGAAAAATAGAAAATTAAGAAAGTTTTCTATAAATTCTGCAATAAACTCTTCAGTAATTGAATCATCTTATGATATCTCATCAATATTTATAAATTTGTTATGGCCTGTTTGGGCTATTGGAATTCATAAATTTATTAGACATGTTTGTGGTACTATAGGATTTTGGTTAAGTGAAAAGATTATTAAAAAGATTAAGATAAGAAAGAGCTTAGTTTTATCTAACTCTTTTATGAGTTTATTTAATCTAATAGCTTTAATATTTAAATCAATATTTTCCCCAATATTGATAGCTCTATCATCCTTAGGATTAGGATTAAATGATACTAGTGTTATTACCACAAAACAATTGCAATATAAAGATAAATATAGGGCAACCATGGGATCAATAGATAATTTGATTTATAGTATAATGTATACAATTATAGCTATGATATTAGGTTTTATTGCAGATTACAGCAATGTAACAATTGCAATGATTGTAGTAAACTTATTATCAATATATACAATTATTATGTTTAATTCAATTTTTAAAAATAATAATTTAGAATTGTCACAAAATTTAAACGATAAAGAGATGAAACGAAATATTTTAAAAGAAATAAAACAAAAAGAAATCTGATATTTTCTTGAAATATTTTGATCTTGTTTTTGGTCTTGTTTTGTTATAAAAATATGATATAATAAATTTGTTTTTAAAAGTTATATTGAAAAGGAGATAGTTATTTATGGAATATGATGAATTAATAAACAAAATAGAAAGATTATTAACAAATACCAAATTTGTTGTGTTAGCTACGGCTAATAAAGAAGGTGTGGTATCAGCATGTCAAATGTGTATTGTTAATGATGGTTTAAAAGTATATTTCCAAACAGATAGTACTTTTGAAAAAATAACAAATATTAAAGAAAATCCACATGTTGCTATTAATATTGGAGCTTTTTATTTTAAAGGCATCGCGAAAATAGTTGGCCATCCATCCACTAATAGTTCTTTTATTGAAAAAATAAAAGAAAAACATCCAGAAACATATGCTCATTATACAAACTTACCAAGTGAAGTATTAATCGAAGTAGAACTTACTGAATGCAAGATTTGGGGAATTGATAATTCTAAAGATATACATAATCAGGAAACTATTCAAGTTTTGGATTTAAAAAAGAAAACAAAAAGTCAAATTATTTGTGGAAAAATATAA
>CAZMCS010000124.1:0-2725 GCA_964565085.1 uncultured Muribaculaceae bacterium
TCGTGCGCCCGCCAGGAAAGGAGGCTCTATGAAAGATTCTTATATAGATCTTTCAAGGCCTGACAAATATCCCTATAAGGTATCTCAGTTCTCTCGAAAAGATTATATGATCCTATATAACATGGCAACCAAAGGTAATAACCTTAGATATAGACTTCACAGCTCTAAATTCAGAGATAAAAAATTCCAAAGAACCTTCGTTACTATCGATGAATGTATCATCTTTTATTGCCCCTTTAAGGATCTCGCAAAACATATAAATATAACATCTTCCGTCGCTTTAGATATCCTCAAATGGCGACTATCTATAAACAAATAAATAAGGAGTTTTATCATGGATCACATACTTGATCTCTATGCATTATCAAAGAAAAGTCTATTAAATATCGAAGAAAAAAAGAAGAGTATCGATTCCCTGGTCAGTACCATAGAAAAATCCTATCGTGAAAAAATATCTGCTCTGGAAAATGAAATGAGAGATCAGATGCACGCTGCAGAACTTAACCAGAAAAAATTAATAGATGCTCTGAATGCAGAAAGAGTACCTTATACCAGCACTATCGATAAGGTAAAAAGAATCCTGGAATTCATAAAACTTTTTATGAATAATCCATCTGTTTATGCTCCGGAAATATATAGATATTTTGATAGGGATGATCAGGGTAATTACCTAGGATATAACAACAAAAGAATGATTATGATAGATCCTATAATAACTATCTATCAGGATACTTATAATATCTTCAATCTCTACATCGTACCTAATAACAAAAAACCCACTAATAAATATTCCTTAATCATCAGAGGATATACCATATTCGGAAGTATCATGAGAAACTATCTCTATGGATTTATATCAGGAATTTCTGATTCTAACTGCAATATTTTCATCAATGTCAAAGATGCCCCTACTGTAAAAGAACTCCAATCCTATGTAGAAAAACATATGGATAAAATCAATAACATGATCCCTAAAGAATGTATATCTTTCGCTAAAGAGTATGAAGAAGCCATAGAACTATTTAATGATGTCCGATGGCAAATCTTCTATTGGGAATCTATGAAAAAATATTATGAGGATGGCGTGTATAACGGTACCGAAGATCCTGAGTATGCTATCATCCTGGATCATCTCAAACAACTCAAAACCAAATAACCCGAGACTCTATATAAGAGCCTCACACTCCCCCGGAGGATCTATGCAAAAACCTTACTTCGTCTCCGCCCGCTTCGGACAGGTAGTCCCCAAGACAAAAACATTTCGGTTCAATACCCCAGAAGAATGTAAGGCATTCATAAAAGGGGTACAAACTGCAGAAGAATACTCCACAGTATCCTCCATAAACACTAACATAGGATCGATAAAGAATGAACCGAATCCCACAATGCACCGGCTGTCCAAATGACGGTCGATGTCAACATCAGGTTCAGCCCATAGCCGCCGAGGAGGTTGTTATGTCTAATTGCCCGCAATATTGCCAACCGTGTAACGCTTCGCTTGTTACACGGATAGTCAACTAAATCACGGGTGGTGTATCTGATAAAGGAGGTGGGGAGTGAACAAACCAGAAGGAGGGTGTTGTGATGAAAAAACTATTAGCGGTGCTGTGCTTCGTTCCGGTGGGGTTGGTGGTACTCTGAGGTTATGGGTTCCCCGCAAGCTGCAGAACTGGACGAGAGACGAACCTTGTCAACCATGACTCATCCTATCTTTAATTTTTAAAAGGAATAAAAGATGATACAACGTTATGCTGAAGTTTCATGTGATAATTGTGGGTGTGCTTGTCATTATCCAATAGGTAATGGGAGTATTGAAAGTCAAGCACGTGAAGAAGGTTGGATTATAACAGCAGATGGACATCATTATGATACAAAGGAATGTTATAAAATACATGCACTCGGTGCGAGACTGTGGAGGGGAAGATGATCTATCAATCAAGAAAGGGCAATATAGAAATACCAGAGATTGATACTGGTAAGTTGGTTGATTTGCTATTAGGGCAAAGGTGGCAAAGGGAGTGCAAAATTATACCTGATTACATGCCTCCTCGCCCTTTAAAAAACACTCAACCTAAAGTTGTTGTTATGTATCCTAATGAGTTTGAGAATGTCTTTTTGCGGTACAGTTGCGGTCCCGCTCAGGGTTTTTTCTGGGATATATATGGTGATGACATGCAAACAGTCGAGCTTGCACTGTTAGCACTATCACAAGCGCCGATTCCCTTAAACTACCAGAAATTGGAATCCCATATTTCTTTTAAATTACCATTAAAGGAGGCCCAATGAATCTCTACCAGATCGTAACGGGGGAAATCAGGGAGGGGGATTTGTTTTATGATGATATCCACTTTGCAAAAGCTGAGTTGAAACCTTGTAAGAAAACAGTTGGATTTGATGCAAACGATTTATCATTCCCCATCTTCCGCCCCGTCAAGGTGCCGAGTGAGGAGGAGATGTTGCAGGCTGTTGTAAATCATTGCCAGAAAGAAATTGATTGCGAAAACTGTCACTCCGAGCGTGAGTGTTACCAGTGCTACTACAAAACAATGCTCCGGCTGATGGGGATTGAACCCGAACAGGCGAAGGAGTAAAAAATGGAAACAGAAAAAATTGTAAGGCTTGTAAAGAACATTGTAGGTGAAAACGCAGAAATCGTTTTTCCTCAATTTTATAGAAGCGAAAAACTTCAATTCAAATACATTCCTGATTCAGAAGAAAAGTTTTT
>CAZMCS010000125.1:0-2724 GCA_964565085.1 uncultured Muribaculaceae bacterium
ACCTGGTGTGTCAGCAACCTCGCGCCTCACAGCAGTCACGTTAATTAATTATATGCTATAAAAAAAGAAAATGCAAGCATTTTTTTATCTTTTTACATTTCCTTTAAATTTTAACTGTTCCTTTTATCTTCTTCATCATCATATTCATCAAATATATTACCAACTATTTCTTCTATTAAATCTTCAAGAGTTACAAGACCAACTACTTTTCTTCCACTTTTAACAATAGCCATCGCCTCATTCTTAGTCTGCATTTCTTTAAATACATCATCTATCTTATTTTCAAGTTTAGTAAAAAATGGTTTTCTAAGTAAACCTTTCACAGTAATTAATTCACTATTCTTAGAATAATTCATTACAATATCTTTTACATTAAGAATTCCAACAATGTTATTCTTATTTCTAGAATATACTGGAAATCTAGTATATTTATATTCTTTTATAATATCAAATATTTCTTTAAATGTATCATTTATATTTATAAGAACCATCTTACTCTTTGAAGTCATTATTTGTTTAATAGTAGTATCATTAAATTCAAATACATTAAATATTAATTTAGTTTCTTCTTCTTCCAAAGCGCCCTTACTAAGACTTTCCGTAATCAAAAGTTTAATGTCTTCTTCTGATAAAGGTTCTGTTTTATCATCTTTAATTTTTAATAATTTAGTAACTAAATTTGTAGACTTAGTAAGAATTAATACAAATATATATGTAATTTTCGCAATTATAGTTATTGGAGTTACAACAAAATATGCTATTTTATATGGTTTTTTCATTGCAAGTCTTTTAGGAACAAGTTCTCCAAATACTAAAGTAAAATATGCAAGTATTATAGTAACAAAGATTACTGTTATAGTCTTTAAAATATCTAAAGATATATTTAAATATGAAAAATGTTCTGCTAACTTAATTGCAAATGCATCAGCTGCAAAAGCACTAGCTAAAAAACCTGCCAAAGTAATTCCTATTTGAATTGTTGCTAAAAAAGAACTTGGATTTTCAAGTAATTTAAGTATTTTCTTTGATTTTTTATCTCCTCTTTTAGCTTTAGATCTAATTTTTGTTTTATTTAAAGATATAAGTGCTATTTCTGAAGCGGAAAAAAACGCATTAATAAAAATTAAAACAACTAATAATAAAACTTGCATCATATATTTTCTATTCTTCCTTTATTAGTAAAGATTCCCCATTCATTTCTTCTGGTTTTTTTATTTCATACATATCTATAATAGTAGGAATAATATCTTTTAAACCACCTGTTTCTTTTACTTTATATTTCTTATCACATATTATAAATGGTACTTTATTTGTTGTATGACTTGTAACAGGATTACCTGCTTCATCTATCATATATTCTGCATTACCATGATCTGCGGTTATTACTAAGTCATAAAAGAATTGTTTCGCTTTTTCATATATCTTACCTACACAGAAATCACATATTTCAATAGCATCAATAGCAGCCTGTAAATTTCCAGTATGTCCTACCATATCTGGATTTGCAAAATTAACTAATATAAAGTCGTGGTCTTCTTCAATAGCTTTAATTGTTTCTTCAGTAACACTTCCAACACTCATTTCTGGCTTCAAATCATATGTTGGCACTTGTGCACTTGGAACTAGAATCTTAGAATAGTTTATATTGGAGATTTCTTTACCTCCATCAAAAAAGTAAGTGACATGATTATATTTTTCAGTTTCTGCTATTCTTGCCTGTCTATATTCAAGACTTATTAAATACTCT
The DNA here is from genome assembly GCA_964565085.1 of uncultured Muribaculaceae bacterium. Classification (GTDB taxonomy): domain Bacteria; phylum Bacillota_I; class Bacilli_A; order RF39; family UBA660; genus CAZKSN01. The sequence continues at coordinate 1,748 of CAZMCS010000125.1, forward strand.
CCAAAAGTATTTTTTACTTCTTCAGTATCATAAGCATATGGTACATTCTGATGTATATTAAATGTTGAAGCATATTTAACATCCTTAAATTCCATCGTTTTGAATATTTTAAAATTTTCTTCAGTAAATGCGTCTATCAGTTGTTTCATTCTATCAGGTCTAAAATTAATAAACATCACACCATCTTTATCTTTTATATTAGTATTCTTCTTAATTACACTAGGATTAATAAATTCATCGTTAATCCCATTCTTATAATGAGCTTCAAGACAATTATTAATATTATTAAATTCATTCCCAATACCAAAAACCATCGCATTATATGCCTTTTTAGTTCTGTCCCATTTATTATCTCTATCCATTGCATAATATCTGCCTGAGATAGTAGAAACAACTCCAAAATTTAACTTTTGAACTTTGTTCATAAAATTCTCTATATATAATTTCGCACTTTTAGGAGCCATATCTCTTCCATCTGTTATAAAATGAAAACTAACATTTTTAACATTTTTAAGTTTAGCAAGTGCAATTGCTGCATAAAAGTGGCTTGCTCCTGTGTGTACTCCTCCATCAGAAAGCAATCCAATTAAATGCAGTGTACTATTGTTTTCAATAACATGATTTATTAAATCTAATAAAACTTCATTTTCAAAAAATTCCTTAGTTCTTATTTTTTCATTTATATAAGCCAAAGACTGTAGAGTAGTTCTCCCGCTTCCAATAGTCATATGACCAACTTCACTATTTCCCATTTGTCCTTTGGGCAAGCCAACTGCTTCACCACTTGCATCTAGTTTTGAATAACCAAACTCAGTCATTAAATTATCCATAACAGGTGTTTTAGCAAGTTTAACAGCATTACCTTTTTCCTCTGCTCTTAAACCATATCCATCAAGTACTAATAATAATATTTTTTTCATAAGTCACCTTAGAATATTTTATCACATTTGAAGATATTTTAAAAGAATTATTATTTT
>CAZMCS010000126.1:0-2707 GCA_964565085.1 uncultured Muribaculaceae bacterium
TATGAAATTATTTCTAATTATGAATTAGATATGAAGAAGTTGGTGGATGAGATATGGAAATAAAGTTTGATAATGTAAGTTTTAAGATTAATAAAAATACTGAATTAGAAAAAACTATTTTAAAGGATATAAATTTTGAAATAAAAAGATCTGGAATTTATGCATTCTTAGGAAATTCAAATAGTGGTAAAACTTGTATTGGTGAACTAATTGATGCTTTGATTAAACCATTTAAAGGTAGTGTAACAGTTAATGAATTTATTAATAAAGGTAATAAAATAAAAAATATAAACAAATTAAGATTTATTGTTGGATATACTTTTAGAAATCCTTATGATATGTTTTTTAATAAGTCTGTAAAAAAAGAAATTGAGTTTGGGGTGCAGTATTTTAAATATAAATTAGAAAAGATAAATTTAAGAGCAATTGATGCTTTAAAGATGGTTGGATTAGATGAAAGTTATTTTGATAGGAATCCTCTTGAACTTAATTTAACTGAAGCTAAAAAAGTATCTTTAGCTTCTATACTTGTGTATAATCCTAAGATAATTGTTTTAGATGAACCAACAATTGGTTTAAATTATAAAGAAAAAAAAGAACTAGGTAGACTTTTAACAATGCTAAGAGATAAATACCATAAGATAATTATAATCTTAAGTAAAGATTCAAACTTTTTATATCCTTTAATTGATTATGTATATTTAATGGATAAGGCAAGAATAATTACCGAAGGTGACAGAAGTATATTTCATGAAGTAAATTTACTTGAAAGTCTAGGATTAGAAATCTCTAAAATAGTTGAATTTATAAATATTGCTAAAAAAGAAAAAAATATTAAACTTCAAGATTATAAGGATATAAAAGATTTAATAAAGGGGGTATATAGAAATGTATTCTAGAAATTCCTTTGGAGACTTTTATCCAATAGAAAGTTTACTTCATAAAATAAATCCAGTAATTAAATTTATAAGTTTCTTAATAATTATAATTATAATTATTGGCACGAATTCATTAGAACTTCACATATTTATGATTTCATTAATATTTGTAATGATGATGTTTAGTAATGTTCCAATGAAATTTTACTTTAATACTTTATACAGTTTAAGATTTATTTGGATACTATTATTATTCTTTTTCTCAAGTATTGGATTTTCTCTTGAATTATGTATTGTTTATTTTATAAAAATAATCGCAGTACTTGGGTATTTAAACATCATTATATTTACTACTAGTCCTAGTGAGTTGTATTATGGAATTGAGAGTATGTTTATTCCATTTAATGTGTTTAATTTTAATATAGGAAGATTAGCATTATCAATAGTCAATATAATAAGATTTCTTCCATTACTTATCACAACTGAATATAAAATATTAAAAACTCAGGCAAGCAGAGGAATTGATTATCATCATTCTGATATAATGGGTAGAATATATGCTGTAATACATACATTAAAAAATACTTTAAGATTATGTTTTTATAAAATTAAGAAAACTTCTGAAGTAAGTAAACTTAGAATGTTTAATGTTAAAAGAAAAAGATCTAATTTAAGAGTTAACTATGTTGGATTTTATGACTTTGTATTTCTATCATTTCATATAGCACTTCTCATAAGTTATATCTTTGAAAGAGGTTTATTAAATGAAATACTTGCTTAATTTAAGTTATGATGGAAGTAAGTTCTATGGATTTCAGATACAAAAAGACAAGAATACTGTATGTAATGAACTTGAAAGAGTATTAAGTATCATATTTAATAGAAGTATTAAAGTAACTGGCTCTTCAAGGACTGACAGAGGTGTTCATGCTTATAATCAGTATGTTCATTTTGAAGAGAAGGAAACTGATTTAAAGAAACTGAAATATGGAATTAATTCACTAATTAATAAATCTATTTATATAAAAGAAATAAAGAAAGTAAATAATGACTTTAATGCGAGATATAATGTAAATTATAAGGAATATGTTTATAAGTTAAATACTGGAGAATATAATCCAATAGAAAAAGATTATATATTTCAATATAATAAAAAAATTAATATGAATTTATTAAGTAAAGCATGCAAGTTAATTAAAGGAACACATAACTTTAAATCATTTACTTCTGATAATACCAAAGAAAGTTATATTAGAACAATTAATTATATTAAGATAAAAAAGAAAGATAATCTCATTTTTATTTATATAAAAGCAAAAGGATTTCTAAGATATATGATTAGAATTATTATTGGTCTTTTACTTGAAATAAATGAAGGTAAGAAATGTATATCTGATATTAATAAAATCTTTAAGAGTGAGGATAGAAGAATGAATGCTATAACAGCATCTCCAGCAGGTCTTTATTTAAATAAAATAGATTTCAATTATAAATTAAAGAGATAGTTCAAACTATCTCTTTAATGTAAAAATGTCTCCCTCTCTAGCAACATCTGCAGTTTCAAAAATTTCTCTTGCTTCATTTAAATAGTTTATTTTATTTTCTTCAGGTAAAAAATGAGTTAGTAATAACTTTTTTACTTTAGCTTCTTTTGCTATTTGTGCTGCCTGATAAGCTTTTAAATGATGAAGTTTAGCATTATGTTTTCTTAAATATGTTGAATCGCAAATTAATAAATCGGCATTTTCTGAAAATGCAATCATTCTATCAGTAATTTTATCTCCTGTGTCAGCAGTATAAATTATTATAATTCCATCTTTTTCTATTTT
>CAZMCS010000127.1:0-2669 GCA_964565085.1 uncultured Muribaculaceae bacterium
AAATTATGCATTATTTCACTACTAGATAAAATACGATTATATATTCTAATATTATATATATTTCCTTTTAATGCAGTATCACCAGTTCCATTATCTTGACCAATATTACTATTTGACCAATCAAAATTGTAAGTACCATAATTTGAATTTGTATTTGAATATCTTTCAACTGAATTTACAAGTATTCTTATTTTATTATTACTTTTGTCTAAAATTAATGATGTTTGCATGATATTGGTATTATTATAAACTGCTCCTGAAAATGTATCTACAGTTCCTGCATTCCAATAGATTCTACTTTGATTTGCAGAATACTTTTCCCAGTTAATGCTATTTGGCATGCTGTGATTTCCTATAAAAATATCTCTTGCCAACAAATCATCAAATTTTACAACTATTTCTATAGTAGTAGACCCTTTAAACAAATTAATTAATTTGTTTCCTAAATTTATTACATCACCATCACCATCAAATTTAAGAGCATTATCTAACCAACCGCTAGTACTATTAAAACCAAATCCATTTAGAGTTCCATCATTACTATTTCCACTCAAATCTTTCCATGTACCTTTATTTGCACTACTATTATCATTATGAATTCCAATACCACCATTATTAATTCCATCATACATAAGAATTAATCCATTGTTATTATAATTACTAACATCAAATGCAGTATAATCCACGGATGATACATATGTGATTTTCGCAAAACCATTTCCAGAATGTCCAGAAGCCCAATCATATAATGTACCATCAGGTTTTGGCATTTGCATGAAATCTATTACTGTGTCTTTCCATGCTTTACCATTTCCATCTATCATAACAGTATTAAAAAACATTTTTCCTGAAAAATGTGTAGGATCTCCTGTATGAACTCCACTAGAATTTACTGCGTTACTTCCATTATGACCGGAAATAAACGAAGAGCCTCCACCACCGCCCATCATATGGCAATGAGTAGCAGTATTAAGTCCTCCTGTACCACCATAATAACCACCACCACCACCAGAATGTCCATTACAATAAGTAGAGATACCCGTATTATCACCAGAGCCACCAACACCAAAAGAGTTACCTGTTGTTTGAGTTCCGCCATTACCTCTTTTTACTACATCAGTAGGATAACTACTAAGATTAGAATTTAACCCGCCTTTTTGTCCAATTAAACCGCCTGCATGACTTTTATCATCATCATAGTCAACATTTACCGGATTTGTTCCGCCGCCGCCTCCTGCTACCATTATTCTAGATCGCAAACTCGTTATATCATTCCAAACTCCACTAGTTATTCTAATATCTGTTGCTCCACCACCACTTGAACCTCCCCTATAATCAGAATACGGATTTGTTCCACCTCCAGCATTACCGCCTGCTCCACCACCATTAAAAGTAGCAGATGCACCTTGACCAACAGTAGAAGTTGCATCTACCCCAACAGTTCCATATTCTCCTCTTTGACCAACATATATATATAATTGTTCACCCTTTGTAAGCATGATATCACCTTTAGTATAACTTCCATTACCGCCATATTGATATCCACCCTGAGCACCCCATAATTCTATTTGATATATTCCAGTTACAGGAACTGTAAAAGTTTGAACATTACCTGTATATTCATATCCAAATACATCTCCAATTAATATATCAGATACATCATCAAGGTTTATTATTTCCTCTTTTGCTTCATTAAGAATGTATCCAAGTAATTTCTCCTTATTTAAATCATAAGTAATAATTGCAAGCGTAATAAAAAGAAACATTATTAAAAATGCATATACTAAAGAACTTGAAATAAAGCCTTTTTTCATATCACACTTCCCTATATTATAAGTATATCATAATATATCTAATTTTCAATATTATAAAAATTAAAGAGTGATTATAGAATTCACTCTTTTAAACTTAAACATATAATAATTATAGGTGTTTATATGAATAATAAATTTGATAAATTATTGAAAGTTTATAAAACTAATAAACCATTATTTAATATTTTAATCTTTTTTGTTTTAGGTATCTTAATTATCTGGCAGATTATATTTACTTTTATAATACCTGCCAGAATAAATATATTTATTTTATTAGTTTTAATCGTTTTATTTTGTATCTTTTTCTTTAAGATTAGCGGAAACAATTAAATCTTTTGTATTATATAACTGATCAAATATATTCTTAATATTTTTTACATTTAATAACTCATTATCTATTTCTTCTATCTTTTTAGGTATTGAAATTAATATAAAAAATAACTTTATTTCCTCATCAGTTAATTTGAAGTGTTCATTGTATTCCTCTAACATATCTAAGAAATCATATTTTAATCCGTCATTCTGATAAAATTTATATAAATCCAGTATTGGAGTATCAATTACATATTTATCCCAATTTATTAAATAACCATTATCACTTCTAAGATAATGTTCAGTCTTTAAATTATTATGAACTATTGCTACTCTTTCTTTTTTCTTGTTTTCAACTAATTTAAACCAAGACTTCAACTCTTTTTCACAGAAATTTAAGGAATCATTTATAACAGAATAATTTCTTTCAATAAAGTAATGAGACGGCGAAGGATAAATTTCTGATTCTATTTCATTTATAAGTTCATTAAAATATTTTTTTAATATATCAATATTATCACTTATTTTTTCATATATTTCTCT
>CAZMCS010000128.1:0-2536 GCA_964565085.1 uncultured Muribaculaceae bacterium
GTATTATAAATTTTCCCTGTAGTAACACTTGAAGTATAATTTAATTCCTCATCTATAAATCTTTCATAATGACCTAAATCTAAATCCGTTTCGCTTCCATCATGAGTTACAAATACTTCTCCATGTTGATATGGAGACATAGTCCCAGGATCTACATTAATATAAGGATCAAACTTCTGCATAAATACTTTATAACCTCTTGATTTTAATAATAATCCAATAGATGATGCAGTAATTCCCTTGCCTAAACCAGAAACAACCCCACCTGTTACAAAAACATATTTTGTCATCAGTTTACCTCCAAATAAACAAAAAGAACCTTCGAGAACGTCTAGGCTCTTTTTTATTATATCATATTTTAAAAAAAGTAAACAATAATTTTATATAAAATTATTGTTAAAATCATTTTTAACTACTAAATTATTTCTAGTTTTTTTAAGAATTGCATTTTTCTTTTGTTCATATGTCAATGGAACACGATTTTTAAATATTTTTTTTGCACTTTCTTCAAGTTTATCAAACATATTTTTCTTATATCTAAAATTATAAAATGGAAATTCAGTTAAATCTTGAAAAATTAATGCTATATTTTCTATAGTTGCCCTATCATAACTATCAATATCATATTTAAAAACATAAGATACTAAATCTATATTTTTATCTTTTGTCATACATCCAAAAACTTCATCATATTCAACTTTAATCAAAAACCTGTGTTTTAATAATAAAATTATATCTTTTCCCAGATTATAAATTTCTTCTAATATTTCTTTAGTTTCTGTTGAACAATCTTGAAAATAAACATCAAGATTTTCCATTAATTCAAATAAATTATTAATATCACACATGTAATGATTATACTTTCTTAAAAATCTTGTAAATTCTTCATCATCCAAGAAATAATTTATTTCATCAATACATTTTTGAATATAATCCTCTAAAAGAGTTATACCACTTTTTTTTAAATTCAACTACTTCTCCCATATCAAAACCCTTATTTCTTATTTAATTCAGCTTGAGCTGCCGAAAGTCTCGCTATTGGTACTCTATATGGACTACATGATACATAATTAAATCCTAAATTATTACATAAAGTAATACTTGAAGGATCTCCTCCATGTTCTCCACAAATTCCAAGTTTAATATCTTTTTTAGTACTTCTTCCTTTATCAGCAGCTATTTTCATAAGTGCTCCAACGCCATCTTCATCTATCTTTGCAAATGGATCTGATTCAAATACTCCCTTTTCATAGTAATCACTTAAGAACTTACCAGCATCATCTCTACTAAAGCCATATGTCATTTGAGTTAAATCATTTGTTCCAAAACTAAAGAATTCTGCTTCTTCTGCAAGTACATCAGCAATTAAAGCTGCTCTTGGAATTTCTATCATTGTTCCTACTTTATAAGTTATATCAGAATTATTTTCTTTTATAACTGTATCTGCTGTTTCAATTATAATTTTCTTTAAGAATTTAAATTCATTAATGTGTCCAACTAATGGAATCATTAATTCAGGTTCAACAGTTTTACCTTCTTTTTTAACATTAATAGCCGCTTCTATAATAGCCTTAGTCTGCATTACACAAATTTCAGGATAAGAAATTGCAAGTCTGCACCCTCTATGACCCATCATTGGATTAAATTCTTTTAATGATTCAATTCTTTCAGTTAATTCTTCAATTGTAATTTCTAAATCTTTTGCCAAAGTTTCAATTTCATTCTTAATATGTGGTAAGAATTCATGTAAAGGAGGATCCAAATAACGAATAGTTACAGCATAAGGACTAAGTATTCTAAATAATTCTTCAAAATCTCCTCTTTGAAGTGGAAGAATATCTTTTAGTGCTTCTTCTCTTTCCTCTACTGTATCAGAAAGAATCATCTTTCTAAATGCAAAGATTCTTGATTCTTCAAAGAACATATGTTCTGTTCTACATAGTCCTATTCCTTCAGCGCCTAGTTCAACTGCTCTTCTAGCATCTATAGGAGTGTCGGCATTAGTTCTTATCTTTAATCTTCTAAATTCATCAGCCCACTCCATAAATGTATTAAAGTCTCCGCTTATTTTAGGATCCATAGTTGCTATTTCTTCTCCATATACATTTCCAGTTGATCCATCTATGCTTAATATATCTCCTTCTTTAAAGATTTTACCTGAAGCAGTAGTTAGAGTTTTAGTATGTTCATTTATATTTAATTCAGAACATCCACATACACAACTAGTTCCCATTCCACGCGCTACAACTGCCGCATGTGAAGTCATTCCACCTCTGGTGGTAAGAATACCTTCTGCAGTATGCATTCCTTCAATGTCTTCAGGAGAAGTTTCACTACGAACTAACAATATTTTCTTAATACCCTTTTCAAAAGCCTTTACTACATCATTTGCAGTAAAATAAATATGTCCAGAAGCAGCTCCTGGTGAAGCAGCCAATCCTGTTGCGATTACTTCTGCTTCCTTTAATGCCTTTGATTCAAATGTTGGATGCAATAGTTGATCTAATGTTCTTGGATCAACCATTTTAATAGCTTC
>CAZMCS010000129.1:0-2511 GCA_964565085.1 uncultured Muribaculaceae bacterium
ATATACTTTATTAGGATTGAAAACATTTTTTACTGTTGGAAGTGATGAAGTTAGAGCATGGACTTTCAAAGATGGAATGAAAGCACCTGAATGTGCTGGGATAATACATAGTGATTTTGAAAAAGGCTTTATAAGAGCAGAAGTAATGAAATATGAAGATTTAATTAAATATGGAAATGAATTAAAAGTAAAAGAAGCTGGAAAAATGAAACTTGAAGGTAAAGAATATTTAATGCAAGATGGGGATATCTGCCATTTTAGATTTAATAATTAAGGAGGTAGTAAAAATGGATAGGTTAAAAATAAAAGGAAAAGCTAGAAATATGATTAAGGGGAAGTTATGGGACTTATGGAAACCAATGCTTTATATTATTTTAATTGAAATAATATTTGGTGTTATATTGACTGCAACAGGTGTTGAGTCAAACTCATCTACAGAAGCAATTCTAAATTTGATTCTCAGTTTCGTAATAGCACCACTTTCTGTTGGAGTATATGTTTATATGTTAAACTTTGTTAGAAAAAAAAGTTATAATATTCAAGACTTATTTAGTCAATTGAAGAATTTTATACCAATAATTTTAATTACGTTTTTAGTTAGTTTATTTATATCTCTTTGGAGTATATTATTAATTATTCCTGGTATAATAGTAGCTCTAGGTTATTCAATGGTTGTTTATTTAATAGCAGATGGTTCAATTGATGTATGGGGTACTCTTAAAAAAAGTAAAGATATGATGAAAGGTTTTAAGTGGGATTACTTAGTATTTAATTTAAGTTTTATAGGATGGATAATTTTAGGAGCACTAACTTTTGGAGTAGCCTTTATATATGTAATTCCATATATTAATATTGCTAATACATTATATTATGAAGAACTTAAAAAAAGAAGATAAAATAAAAAGATGATTAATCATCTTTTTTAATTGATTTTTTCTAATACATAATATCTTAAAATCATGTTTCCATAAATATAATCTCCAGATTTCCATTCAATAATAATATATGCTTTATCATTAAAATATTTATATACATATTTACATAATGTATTATTACAAACTAAATTTATAATGTAGTTTTTAGAATATCTTGTATTTTTAATGTTTCCACCTTTAAATGAAACTATTACTTCTCCTTCAGGAGATACTGATAGTTTCTCTAAATATAGAACGACATTCTTATAATATTTTTTGTTTGGAACAAATGCTTCTGGGTTTGGAACGAAATCTACGCTTTTCCAGAAACCAACTAAGTTTTCATCTTTTTCAAATGGAATATCTATATTATCTTTGTGTGTGATTTCATCTAAAGTATATTTTTTTCTATCTAATCTTTTATATACTACAATTTTATAATTATCACTGTTCATTGGATCAATAAATTTTACATACATTAAATCATTTTCTATTTCATAAGGATATTCATTTTTATCCATTCCCACATATATAAAACCTTTTGTCCAAGAAATTACCCAATATTCTTTTCCATCTTCCATTAAATATAACTCTTTTATTGTTACATCATCATTTTCTTCATCATTTGGATTTAACAATTTATTGTTTAAAAAGTCTTCTTTAGTTTTAGCGATACCAATTAATTTCCATTTTCCAATTGCATCTTCATCATTAATAAAAGTTCTCATTTTTTTCACCCCGCTTTCATTTTTTGAAAGAGTTTCTAAAGTATAAATATTATCTTTGATTTTACCAATTTGAATTTTATAGTCTTTAATTTTATTTTTGATATCATTTTCACTAAAGTTTTTAATTTCGTTTAAAGAAAATCCTAGGTTTTTTAAAAATAAAATTTTACTCATTTCATCTACATTAGATTCATCATAATAACGATATCCTGAATAAATATCAATAAATGCAGGTACAATTAAGCCTTTTTCTTCATAAAATCTAACTGTTTTGATTGAAATATCAAATATTTTAGCAAAATCTCCAATTTTTATCATACTTTTTCTCCTTCTTAAATGATTCTACATCTAACCTTAAGGTGAGAGTCAACACTTTTTTCAAATATATTATAACATTTCAAATAATAAATAATATATTAGATACTAGAATATGTTTACAATGTAGAGTATATTTGCTATAATACTCATGAGCGAAAGCTCCTTGCTTCTTCGGAAGCCATTAGACCATAAGGAGGTGTAGAATGAACAAGTATGAAATACTGTTTATTGTAAAAGCGGATTTAGATGAAAAAACAGTTAAAGAAACTGCAAGTAATTTAGAAAAAGTTTTAAAGGACATGAAGGCTGAAGTTACTGAAATGAAAGATTTAGGCCAAAAGAAACTTGCTTTTCCAATAAAAAAAGCTGTTAGAGGATACTACTATTTATGTTATGCTAATGCTAAACCAGCTGCAATAGCAGAATTAGACAGAAAAGCAAAACTAGATAATAATATTTTAAGACATTTAATTATAAGAGAAGAGGAATAATTATTTATGAATAAAGTAATTTTAGTTGGAAGACTAACAAAGGATCCAGAACTTAGAAAT